>JAAYTK010000066.1 GCA_012523775.1 Clostridiales bacterium
AACGGAGGATTTATCCTCCTCAATATTTATATTATGCTACCATTTATGTAAGATTTATCCCTGCCTCAAACAGAAATAATGTTGATATTGTACTTTTTTATCAATTCGTTTTCTTTCTCGTTGAATACTTTATTGGTTACAACTCCGTCATAATCGGATAAGTGATTTACCTTGAGTAAAGCCTGTTTTCCGAATTTGGTACTGTCAACAACCAGATATGAACGATTGGTATATCGACAGACAGTTCGTTTAAAGACTGCTTTATTAGAAGTTGGTGTCAAAACATTAAATTCATCATCAATTGAGGCGGCACCGACAAATGCAATTTCGGTTCTTATATTTTCCATCATAAGAGTCGCAAAATCACCAAAAATGCTGTATGTGGATTTTTGAACAGTTCCTCCACATAGGATTAATTTAGCGTTTGTCCCGATTAAGAATCTCGCAATTTCAATATCATTTGTTACTATAGTGATAGAAGGAATATCACATATTAGCTTAGCGATTTCGAATGTGGTTGTTCCTGCATCCAAAAAGACGGTGTTTCCTCTTCTTACCATCTTAGCGCATCTTTGTGCGATTTTTATCTTAGTATCAATTTGTAGTGTACTTTTTTCGCTGTAGGATACCTCTTTTTTTAGAATTGCTCCTCCGTGACATCTCTCTAGAATGCCTTCATTCTTAAGCTTTTCAAGATCTCTGCGAACCGTCATAAGGCTGACATCCAGCTGCCTTGCCAGCTCGTCCACACGAACCGCACCTTTATTCTTTATTATTTCGATAATTTTGGAAATTCTCTCTTCGGCTAACATTACTACATCTCCAATCGAATGTTACAAATTTATCATATTTGTTTGATTTTGTTCTATATATTTGAATTATAAAAACGTTTATTATAAAAGTCAATAAAATATCTGAGATTGTTCGTTTAATTTATCTGTATAAAATATACATTACAAAAACGAACATTATGACAGTATATGGGGATTTTCAGATAATAAAAGGGAATGTTTCAAATTAACATTCCCTTTTAATATAACAGTATTCCTTTATTTATTATTCACCTGAGAAACCTAATATCGCAATACCTAACATGACTAATAATATAAATGTATAATGCAGCTTACTTAGTTTTTCCTTTAAAAATATTCTGGACAATATAACCGATACAATACTGTAGGATGCTATTAAAGGTGCAGTTACTACGGCATTACTTGACATGGCAAATACATAGAAGAATTGTCCGGCAGTCTCAAATAATGCGGCAGATGTTCTGACAGGCTCTTTAAATATATTAAATTTCTGTTTCTTTATGACATTAAGGTATATTAAAGCTATGACAGAGTATAGAAGCCATGTAAATTCATAAGCTAAAAGAGCAGCTTCTTCGCTGATCAAACTAAGCTCATCCAGATATATTCCGTCGGCAATTGTCCCTATGGCATCCAATACTGCATATAAAATAGGAAAGGTTATTGCCAAAATTCCTATTTGATACTTTGGATTTATCTTTGCATTATCAGCCTTTAAAGCAGCATTCTGTAATTTCTTTTCTAATACTGCCAAACCAATAACACCGCCGGTTATAATCACGATTCCAAAGATTTCAAAGGCTACCAGTTCCTGGGGAAACATGATAATCAGGGCAATAGCGGTTAATGCTCCGGATGAATTTTGTACAGGGGATGAAATTGAAAGCTCTATATACCGCAGTCCCAGATACCCAATCAGCATGGATAATATATAGAAGAAGGATACCGGTAAGTACTTTATTAAATCAAGAGGATTAAATGTTATCCCTTTAATTAACATATAAAGAAAACCATGAATACCCATTACAAGACCGACCATGATTCCAATCTTAACGGTACTGTACTTATCTTTACTGTCTGCACCCTTTTTATAGAAAAGATCGGCAACACCCCATGAGAGTGTAGTCAATAACGCAAATAAAAACCACATATGATACTCCTTATTATGTATTTTAGTAAAATGAAAGCGGCTTTTATTATATATGAAAAATATTCATTCGTCCATAAAATCTTTAGTGTATGACCTTCAAATTTTTATCATGGTTGAAGCCTCTCTTTTCACAGAGATTCATTTATATTATAATAAGAAAAAATATAAAGAAATGAGGAACTGTATATGAAAAAAATAAGCACCACCAAGGCACCCGCTGCTATTGGGCCCTATAGCCAAGCTGTAATTGTTAACGGAATCTTATATACATCGGGGCAAATTCCGATTGATCCCGAGACCGGTCAGGTTGTGGATGGGGGAATCAAGGAACAGACGGTTCAGGTTATGAAGAATCTGCATGCGTTGCTTGAAGAGGCGGGTTCATCATCGGATAAAGTATTCAAAACTACCTGCTTCTTATATGATATAGGAGATTTCGTGGCATTTAATGAAGTATACAGTGAGTATTTTACAGGTAAGCCCGCCCGCTCCTGTGTAGCCGTCAAGGATCTGCCTAAGGGAGTGTTGGTAGAGGTTGAGCTTATGGCAACACTGTAATAAAACAAAAGGAGGCGACTTCACAATACTTTTGCATATTGTGAAATCGCCTCTTATATATGATGGTATGGATGAAAAAGTATTAAGCTGATTCAACCTTTGCATAGTTTGCGGCAACCTCATCCCAGTTTAGTGCCTCAAAGAAGGCTTTGATGTAGTCACCACGGAGGTTCTTGTATTTAAGGTAGTATGCATGCTCCCATACATCTATACCCAGGATAGGAGTCCATCCGTTATTATCCATAATAGGATTATCCTGATTTGGGCTTGAGGATACCTGTAACTTTCCGCTCTTATTGGCAGATAGCCATGCCCAACCTGAGCCAAATCTACCCATAGCTGCCGAGACCAGCTTCTCTTTCAGATTTTCAAGGCTGCCAAATTCCTTATTTATTTCGTTTGCCAGTTCCCCGGAAGGAGTCGTACTTCCACCCGGTTTTAGGATGGCAAAGTATAAATTATGGTTGTAGTAACCTCCGCCGTTATTTCTTACGGCTGTTCTTAAGGCTTCGTCTGAAATACTCGAAAGTCCTTTCAATACATCCTCTATGGATGCATCCTTAAACTCCGGTAATTTCTCCAGTGCCCCATTCAGATTATTAGTATAGGCAGCATGATGCTTTGAATAATGAGTATTCATGGTGAGCTCGTCGATATGAGGCTCCAGTGCATTAAAATTATAATTAAGTTCTATTTGTTTAAACATATTATTTCCTCCTTATAATTAATAATATATGAAATGTATTGTAAACAATTTAATTGTATACTTATTATTACACATATTATTAAAAAAAGCAAGGGTTAATTTTATATTTTTATTGTTATCATGTTTTAACATCTATTCCTCACATGGCATAAGTTAATCTGTTACATATACAGTGCACTTTACCTTGGTTCCATCCTCCTTGGCATAAATGTAAGCCCTACCCTTTTTTATTCCGGTTATTTTGCCTTCGCTGTCTACGGTAGCAACATTTGAATTACTTGTTGACCATTCGGGTTTATTACCTGATGATACCTTCGCACTCACAATTGCCTGTGTACCCACTTTTATAGTTAGTACATCAACACTTAGCTTAATAATAGGTTTTTTAACAGTGACTTCACAGGTTGCCGTTACTCCATCCACAGTAGCAGTTATCGTGGCCTTTCCGTTCTTTATGGCTGTTATTCTTCCGTCAGGATTTATGATAGCCACGCTTTTTTTGTTGGTTCTCCAGGTGGGCTCCACCCTTGAGGATACATCTGCTTTAAGTTTTACACTTTGACCTCTGTATAAAGTGATCTTATTTGTGTTTAATTTAACCGTGGGATATTTTACCTTTACCTTACAGGTGGCTTTACTACCATCTGCAGTGGCTGTTATTGTGCTTACACCGGGCTTTTTACCGGTAACTATACCGTTCTCATCAATCGTAGCGACACTTATATGGCTGCTCTTCCAGGTAACCGGTGAATTATTAGAGGTTGTGGCAGATAGTTTAAAGCTTTCACCCCGTTCAATAGATATGGAAGCTTTACTGATAGAAACTTCGGTTTTTTTCACTGTAACCTTACATGAGGCTTCTCCGTTGTTGACCTTAGCTGTAATTGTGGCTGTCCCTGCTTTTTTGGCGGTAACCTTGCCATAGGAGTTGACTGAAGCGATTCGTGAGCTGCTGCTTGTCCATTTTGGTATCTTACCGTTAGTGGCTATGGCAATGATGTAGAACTCATCGCCGATATTTACTGTTTTCTTATAGCATGATAGAAATACCAGGGAAAATGAATTAGATGCCTCTGTATATTTTATATGTTGCGAGAATGTAAGAGATGGTAAAATAAGGCATAGTAAAGCTGATAAAAAGATTTTCTTAGCACGATTAGTCATAAGAATCCTCCATTCGATGAATGTGAGGAATAGATGTAGCGACATATTACCATAAACCAATAGATATGTAAATAAAATACAACAAAGATTGTGTATTAATAATAAACATTATTGATAATTTCGAGCATAATAAACAAAGCCTTAATACTTTATAAAAGCTGAAGAAGACGATAATAGCTTTGAGGATATCCGCAGATGGGGCATATGTTAGGAGCACAGAATCCGCTCAAAATATTACCGCAACCAAGGCACTGCCATAGGGCCTCCTGAGGCTTACAGAAAAGCTCGTTTCGCTCTATTTCCTGTACTACTTCTGCGAAGGAATTATGGTGGCTGAGCATAATATTAGCGACTCCGCTAAAAAGAGAAGCATATTCAGTATATCCTTCCTCTATTGCAACACCGGCATATTCCCTATATAAATTGCTTTCCATCAAGACGTTGTCCCTGGCTATTATAAGATTCTGAGTTGTATCAGGTGTGCCGGAAAAAATAATTCTACGAAATCTTTCGGCAATAAACTGTTCATTTGTAGCTACCCTTTCAAATAATAAACCTATCTCAATCAGCTGCTCCTGTCGGGCTCTTTTTGCGAACAGCGCATATTCTCCACTCGCCCGCACCTCAAGGTTGTAAGCCTCTTCAATATTCCGGAAGGTCTCACTCTGTCTGAAATCCATATTTCCTCCCAATATAATGTATAGCCTTGCTCTAATATATGTTATATATATGCTCGTTTATTCCATATACATCATTTATATAGTGAGAAAGTTAATTTTACAGTTATAGTGAGAAAGTTAATTTTACAGTTTTATTGCAAATTCATGTAAAATAGAGTATGATGTAAATTGTAATTTTATATAAGATTAGGAGCATAATTATGAAATCAGACAAAGCGAAAAAATTAAGCTTAGTATTAAGTGTATTTCTAGCATTGATTTTATTTTTTTGCCTTGACATACTAGCAAAGAGAGAACGGGTTCATACTGTAAGCAATTCTGAAAGTCATATGACGGGTTCAACTCTTAAAGAAAACAAAAAAATCTATAACAACTATAATCCCGCAGAGGTTTCCAATGTATATATAAATGTATTTTCAACAGAGGATGACAAAGGAAGGACTCATGATTTTTCTGACTTTGATTTAATTGCCGATTGGGATACTGAATTTAATCCTGTACTGGATGCCAATGTTCAGTTCTTAAGCGGTGATAAACAACCCTCAGGATATCACATAAAAAATGCTACCATCAAGGTACGGGGAAATCCCGGAGCATCCTTAAAGTCTTATAGGGTTAAGCTTGTGGATGGAGCAAATACATTTAAGGGCCAGACCGTATTCAATATTGATAAGAATCTTAGAGATCCCAGTCGTATTGCTAATAAGCTGGCACATGACCTGATCATTGATTTGGAGCATATATCAGGGTTTCGCACTACATTTCTTGAGGTTTATATAAGAGACGACTCCTTAGGAATCGAAGAGAGCGAATATAACTCATTTGGTCTATACACTCATATAGAGCAGCCTAACAGAACATATCTAAGGTCCCGTGGGTTGGATGATGACGGTACCTTATATATAGCCGAGAATTTTGCTTTTAGCCTATCACCACAGCTGAAGAATGTTAGTGACCCGGAGTATAATAAGCAGGATTTCGAAACCGTGCTAAGGATACGGGAAGGAAAGGATCATACTAAGCTGATCAATATGCTTACGGATTTAAATGATGAAAGCAAGGATTTTAACACGGTGTTTAATACATATTTTGACGAGGACAATTATCTGACCTGGCTGTCGGTTAATATACTTCTCGGCAATTCCGATGCAATGACTAATGACTTCATATTATATAATCCAAGTAAATCCAATATATTTTATCTTTTGCCATGGGGATTTAACGGTATCTTCAGTTGGATGGAGGATGAAGCAAATATTCAGAATATATATGAGCTTATGACAGATGTTGTTCTTCATAGAAAATATTTAGAGCAGGATGGTAATAAGGACAAGCTGAAGAGCAGGATAGAAGAGCTTATGGCCGATAGCTTTTCATCCAAAAGAATAAAAGCCCTAAGAAAACAATATAAGCCTGTGCTGTTAGAAATGATCGGTACGTATCCGGATGATGTTCTGTTAACCATAAAGCCTAATGAGTATATGGCCTATATAGACAGAATTGATGAAAGAATATTAATGAATTACCGTGAATTTTTGAACCGATTTGATTATTAGTTTTTATAAGTATGATGATGTGTTATATATACAGATAGGAGATGACATATGGAATATAAAGGACATAAGCTCCGACATGAGTATAAGTTCTATATTAATCCCTTTGTTTACCATGAGCTACGGGAACGCTTTCGTCATATTCTGCAGTGCGATGAGAATATGTCGGATGAGGAGGGGTACCTGATTAGCAGCGTATACTTTGATGACATATATCATTCGGCGTTTGATGATAAAATTAAGGGTATACAATTTCGAGAAAAATATAGAATAAGGCTATATAATCATAGGGATGACTTAATAAAACTGGAGTGTAAAAGCAAGTTCGACAATTATATCTCAAAGAAGTGGGCCCGATTAACGAGGGAGGAATATAACCGCATTCTCAACGGGGAATATGAGTTTTTGCTATCAAGGCCGGAGGAGATATGTAAAAAGCTATATGTAAACCATGCTACAAAACTGCTGAAGCCGGTAACTGTTGTAGAATATCGAAGAGAAGCATATGTTTATCCTCATGGAAATGTAAGGATAACCTTTGATAAGAGAATATCTGCCTCGATAGGAGAGTTGGATATATTTAGTCAGAATTATGAAACAATACAGGTTCCGTTAGATGATATGATGGTTCTGGAAGTGAAATATGATGATTATATTCCGGATTTTATCTGGAAGATAATTCAGACAGACCGTATTATAAAATGTGCAATATCAAAATATGTTATGTGTAGAGATATAAATAGAAAGGTGAGATTGATATGACAACATTTTCAGATATTTTTAAAAAGAGCTTCTTGAATGATGCTTCAATGGATTTGAATTTCTATAATATTATAATGTCCTTACTTGCCGCTTATATATGTGGTATGATTATTTATTTTGTGTATAAGTATTTTTATAGGGGAGTATTATACAGTCATAGTTTCAATATATTACTTGTACTTGTCAGTATGATTACAGCGTTCATTGTATTAACAATCAGTTCAAACATCGTCCTGTCCTTAGGAATGGTCGGTGCGCTGTCAATCGTACGTTTCCGTACTGCGGTTAAGGATCCATTGGATGTTGGGTTTTTGTTCTTTGCGATATCAATTGGTATTACCTGTGGAGCAAGCCTGTATCTGATGTCCTTCGTCAGTACAATAATAATATCTCTAATATACATATTTATGGTAAAGGTAAGAACACATACTCAGGTTTATCTGCTGATATTAAAGTATGACCAAAAAGCCGGAGAGGAAGTACATAAAGTCCTGGCGGATATGAAGTATGCATTAAAAAACAAGACTGTATTCGGAGATAATATTGAACTGACAGTTGAAATGAAGATGAAGTCGGAAGATACGGAATTCGTATCAGCATTGTCCAGACTGGATGGAGTACATAGTGCGGCATTAGTTAATTACTCAGGTGACTTCGGAGAATAATGTCATCCTTCGAACAGATCGTTCCGTGATTTATGCTGCCTAATGGCGTCGGATGGAGATATGCCGTTATGCTTTTTAAAGATTCGGCTGAAATAAAAAACATCGGTAAAGCCACAGGCATCGGCAATTTCATGTATTTTATATTCTCCGCTGTATAGCATTTCCTCTGCCCTGTTCATACGTACGAAGGTTAAGAAGTTTTTAAAGGACATACCGGTTTCCTTTTTGAATAGAGTGCCGAAATACATGTCGCTTAGATTAATCATTTCAGCCATTCTCTGTACGGTGAGCGGCTCCTTATAGTGATTGGATATATAATGAAGGACTTTCTTTATTCTTGTATCTACGATACTTGTATCCTTCTGATAGATTATTATCTGAAAATAGCGTTGTAATATCATAAGATAGATGCCCCTGGCTCTTAGAATATAACCCGGATCCTTAAGTGTCCATACAGTATTCAGGTTTTTATAGAGGGCAAGAATATCCTTATGCAGACCTATATTACAGATAAGAGGAAGAGGAAGAGTTATATCCTCACCGTTAATGTTACGAATCTTTCCGTTTATAGAATAGCATTCCATTAATGCATCCGGGCTGCTGGTAGCAGAACGGGTGCTTCCATATGGAATACATAGAAGATCTCCTGCCGTTACTGTATACTTAGTTCCGTTAATTATATATTCTGCCCTTCCGCTTATTACATAAGTAATATCTACAAAATCCATAACCATTTCTTCAATTTCCCAATTAACAGTACAGATTCGATGATTATAATAGTCAACCGTAACCACAATATTATTTAATATATCATAATCCATAATTCATCCCTCTATTTTCAATTAACTGAATATGAGTACGGGCTACAAATGTAAATTTATAGTTTTAGTTTATATGAATCATAAGTTGATGTCAATTATAAGAAATTAATTAGATTATGTAAATTAATCCATGATTTTTACATGTTTTCAATAGTTTAACCATGTTTTTTTCTTAATTTCATTGTTATAATGTATTAAAATAATTTACTAACGGCTTTATATTTGTGTAAACTGTACATTTTTTTTGTGTTTATAAGTCAAAACTTATAATTAGCTTAAGGTGCCGATACTTAATTGACACAGTGTTTCGGAAAAAACTCAAGGGGGATAAATATGAAACCAAAAAGATCCGGGAGAAAGACATTATTATATTTGAAGAGGACATGGACTCTTTATCTAATGCTAATATTGCCCGTGGCATTTGCCGTGATTTTTAGATATTTGCCTATGACCAATATCTCCATGGCAGTTAAGGATTACAACATGTTCAAAGGCGTATGGGCATCGCCATGGTCAGATCCTTTATATAAATGGTTTGATAAGGCTTTTAAGACGAAGGATTTTTGGCTTGCTCTCCGTAACACATTAATGTTAAACGGTCTTGATCTGATATTCGGATTTCCGTTGCCGATTATGCTTGCTCTGCTTCTAAATGAGCTTGCATTCAGGCGTTATAAGAGAGTAACCCAGACCATAGTTTATCTGCCGCACTTTTTATCATGGATTATTATTAGCGGTATGGCTAGGCAGTTACTGGCACCCCGTACAGGAGTTGTCAATGTGTTATTGGGTAAAGCCGGTGTAGGTCCCATCAACTTCCTTATGGAGCATGGCTTATATGTGGCAACATATATTGCCTTAGGCCTATGGAAGGAGATGGGTTGGAATACAATTATATATTTGGCCGCTATAACAGGTATAAATCCGGAGCTTTATGAAGCGGCAGAAGTGGACGGAGCATCCCGTTTAAGAAAGATATGGCATATAACATTGCCGGGTATTCGTTCCACTATTATAGTACTGTTAATCATGAATATGGGACGTATTTTAGGCAGTGAATTCGATCGTCCTTATGCTATGCAAAATGACTTGGTTATGAAAGTGGCGGATGTACTAAGTACGTATGTATATCGTGTAGGTATTAGAGGATTCCAATTCTCCCTTACGTCTGCCATTGGATTATTCCAGTCTGTAGTCTGTGTAATATTCTTGTTTTCTGCAAATGCGCTCGCCAAGCGTTTTGGTGAACGGGGAATTTGGTAAGGGGGTGTCGGACGAATGGTTAAATCGAGGAAAAGAAAAATTGACGATCTTATTATAGCTGCGGTTTGCTTTCTGTTTATATTAATTTGTCTGTTGCCGATGGTTAATATACTTGCCAGATCCTTAAGCTCATCGCAAGCCATGATCAATAATAGAGTTACATTCTGGCCTGTGGAATTTACGTGGGAATCCTATTTTTATGTTTTACAGGATAAGGCTTTTGTACGCTCATTATGGTGGACGGCTCTGTTAACACTAATATGTACTCTGGTGTCATTAACAATAACCATATTGGCTGCTTATCCTTTGATTTATGAGAATCTCAAAGGTAGAAGATTCTATAATGGAATGATGCTGTTAACGATGTATTTCAGTGCGGGCACTATACCTAATTATTTATTAATGAAGCAGCTTAATTTGATTGATAATCCGCTCGTGCTAATTATTCCTAACTGTTTATCAATATTCAACATGATTATTCTCAGAAGCTTTTTCCATACTGTACCTGACAGCCTACGGGAATCAGCACAGCTTGACGGTGCAGGTCCGCTTAACGTATTGGTTCGTGTCTATCTGCCTCTGTCAAAGCCGGTTTTGGCTACTTTGGCATTGTTCTATGCGGTTGGTAGATGGAATGGCTTCTCAGATGCATTAATGTATGTTCCTAACCCTAAGTATGCACCGATACAGCTTAAGCTATATCAGATTATTAACAACAGGTCGTCTATTGAGACTGCTCAACAGGAGGGATTTTCTGCACCTGTAGCGAGTGAAGGGTTAAAATCTGCATCTGTTATGTTTGCTACAGTTCCTATTTTGCTGGTTTATCCATGGTTGCAGCGTTACTTTATTACAGGTGTAACCTTAGGAGCAATTAAGGAATAAATATTTTAGGTAGATTTCAGCGATAGGCATTTGCTGTCGTTGATGTTTATAAAAAAATATATAGGAGGATGTGAAATGAAAAAGAAATTGTTGTCAATCCTGCTCATTTGCATGGTTCTTGTCAGCGTTCTGGGGGGTTGTGGAAAGAAGACTGACGATGACGCAAAAGATACAGGAAAAGATGCGACAAAGGCTCCTACCAAGGCAGCTGAGAAAAAAGATGACGATGCCACCCATGAGCCTGAAGAAGTACCTCTGCCGGAGTATAGCGAAATCACAGTAGAAGTATTCGATCGTGGTACAGATGGTGGAAAAACTGACCCTACAAACAACTATTATACAGATTGGATTAAGGCAAAAGTATTAGAAGAACTTAATATCGGTGTTACCTTCGTTGCAGTATCCCGTTGGGAAGAGACTGATCAGCTAAATAACCTCATGGCTGCAGGAACAGCACCCGATATCTGTATGACCTACAGTGGTGATTTGGCTAATAACTACCGTGATTTAGGTGGCCTTGTCGAGTTATCACAGTATATCGAATCACATTTGCCAAACCTTAAAGAGTTTTTAGGTCCCGACCTTGCATTACCAGGCCGTGATATGATCTATCGTAACATGGATACTACTACCGGTGAGGTATATTCTATCCCTGCACGTCGTATGCAGGTTGCACAGGTATCCACTTTCATACGTAAGGACTGGCTTGATAAGCTTGGCTTAGGACTTCCTACAACAACTCAGGAATTCTATGATGCCTTAGTTGCATTCAAAGAGCAGGATCCCGGTGGTGTAGGTGCTAACAACGTTGTTCCGTTCACAATGACCAGTGACGTTCGTTGGCGTGCATCGACTATTCTCGAGTCTTTCGTTGATCCTGACCTTTCTACCGAGGAACGCTGGGTTAATACGGTTATTGACCGTCAATACCTGTTACCGGGCTATAAGGAAGGCGTGCGCTTCTTGAACAAGATGTACAATGATGGCTTAATTGATAATCAGTTTGCACTTTATAAGGATGATACAGATAGTGACAACCTAATTAAGAGTGGTGTTGCCGGTTCATTTATCCATAACTGGGATCAGCCTTATCGTGACACACCAGGATTACTACATGATCTGCAGGAGAATATTCCCGGTGCTGAAATCGTATCAATCGATCCTTTCGTAAACAGTGCAGGTCAGACTGCAAAAGGACTTTATGATTCAGCCGGACTTAACTTCTTTATTCCTGCTACAAGTCAGAACGTAGACGGTGCTCTTCGTTATCTGGATTGGTTATCAAAGTTTGAAAACCGTTACTATCTGCAGGTTGGTGATGAGGGTGTTACCCATGATATCATTGATGGAATTCCTCAGCTTAAGCCTGCTGAGAATGAGAAGATCCAAAACTCTCCTCAGAACATCGACTATACAATTATGATCAATGGTCTTGATCTTGGCGATGTTACAAAGAATGCAAAGGCTCTCGCGGCTTCATACTCAGTTCCTGCAGAGTATGTTGTTAAAGCATATGAAGACGCTATGCGTGATGGACGTCCTGCAATCATTGTTCCTGTAACATTAAGTGCAGCAGGTCCTTATACACAGACATTAACAGATAAGGGTAATGAGCTTATGTCTACTGCTGTAACAGCAGCTCCTGAGGACTTCGATAGAGTTTGGGATGAAGGCATTGCAGAATGGCGCGCCAGTGGTGCTGATGAAATTATTGCCGAGCGTGCTGCTAAGTATGCAGAGTATATCGCATCTATGAATTAATTCCTAACTATATGAATTATTAATAATACCAAACGAGGATACCAAGAAGCCATTTAGGCTTTTGGTATCCTCGCTTGATTTATGCAAGCTTACTTGATTGTAATCTGTTTCTTTTCCTCCAGCGTTGACACTACCTTATCCTTAGGAAATACTATCGTTAATACACCGTTATCGAATGAAGCCTTAAAATCCTTTTCATCAAGGTTGTCGCCTACATAGAAGCTTCTCTTGCAGCTGCCGCTGTAGCGCTCCCTTCGGATATATTTACCCTTCTTATCGGTTTCATCCTTGCTCTCTTCCCTATTGGCAGAGATGGTCAGATAACCCTTGTCGAGGGTGGCATTAATATCCTTCTTGTCATATCCGGGGAGTTCGATTTCCAGCTGATATTCATCTCCCAAGTCCCGTACATTGGTAGTCATCCATCTTGATGAGGGTATTCTTGCAATGGATGGGAAGTTAAACATGTCATCAAATCCATCAAAGAAATCATCTACAAAGTTGTTCCTAAAAATACTTGGTAATAACATAACCATTCCTCCTTTTTAATACCTCTATAACAGTTAATTATATAATAACTATATGTTCTATATGAAATATAACAGATATAATTTAATGTGTCAAGTTATAAGGTAAGGATTTCACAAAAAATTCATAATTCTATTGATTATTAATGTTTCCTTAAATTTTATCAAAGATACTTGAAAATATTACTAATAATTAGTATAAATGAGATAATAGACATAATAATAGACTAATAGGATAATGAGAGAGCAATCTCGGTCATATTTTAAGGAGGCTAAGCTTCATGGCCAGTAATACAAATCATAAAATGTTATTTATAGTTAACCCTGTTGCGGGGAGGGCTCATCCGAAAAATAAGCTAACCCATGCTGTGAAATTATTTAAGAGCCATGGCTATAGTGTAACTATGAAGAAAACCGCTTCCAAGGGACATGCAACCGAGTTGGTTATAAAGCATGGGACCAATTATGACATTATTGTCTGCAACGGTGGAGACGGTACTCTGAATGAAGTTATATCAGGAGTAATGAATCTCGATAGGAAGGTTACTATAGGATATATACCATCAGGGACAACTAATGATTTTGCCAGTAGCTTAAATCTGTCCGATAAGACAGAGACAGCCGCCATGACAATACTTACAGGGCAGCCCAGAACGGTTGATATCGGTCTGTTTGGTGAAAAGAGATATTTCAGTTATATTGCATCCTTTGGAGCATTTACCGGAAGCTCATATTCTACGCCCCAATCATACAAAAATGTTATCGGTCACCTGGCTTATGTTCTGGATGGTATGAGAGATATCCCAAATATAAGGCCGCATCATGTCTGCGTCGAGGTTGACGGACAGACTTATGAGGATGATTATCTGTTTGGAGCGGTAAGCAACTCTATATCAATCGGTGGCCTTCTTAAGCTGGATTCCAATAAAGTAAATCTAAACGATGGTTTATTTGAGATTATTTTAATTAAAAACCCGAAAACACCGCTGGATCTTAGCAGAATGCTATTATCAATAAGAAAGAAAGAATATACAGATAAATCGATACAGTTAATTAAAGCATCCGAAGCTACATTCTATATGGATGAGGTTATTCCCTGGTCAATCGACGGTGAATATGAACCCGGTGCAAACAAGGTCAGAATACAAAACATCTCCAATGCTATAAGTATTATCGTATGATATGGCTCGGTTGAAATTATAATCATGAAGATTTATAATTAAAAGGATGATATTTATACAACGAAATATAAGTTAGGAGTATATTATAATGGACAAGCAGAATTATGATTCTGAACATGAAGAGCAATCGAATATAGACAGCCCGGAGATAAAAAATCACAGTAAATTAAAGAAGATATTAATGATAAGCGGAATATCTATCATCGTTCTGCTTCTTATTTTTGTTTGGCTTAGATATACAAGGAGCGGACGAAGAGTATTATATAAAATAGCCGGAAGAGTCATTCATCAAGGCCTGGATAATGAAGACGATGTAGAAGCTAGCTCAGTTATAATTCCTATAGAGAGGGAACCGATAAAAGAGGATGTCGACAGGACTGAACCAAAGAAAGATACACATATAAATAAGCCAGTAGAAAAGGAAGAGGTCGTTCAAAGGATTAAGCCTGATCCAAGAAAAGAGGATTATGTCAGCAATTATCTCTTGTTTGGCCTCGAGGAGTTCTTTGGAGCCAAGAATGCGGACACTATTATGATTGCCTCAATTAATACAAAGGATTGCACAATTAAGCTTACGTCTATACTAAGGGATACATATATTGAATTTGGTGAATATAAACCTAATAAAATAAATGCATTTTTCTCATTAGGGGGAGCAAAGACCTTAGTGAGTGTTATTGAAGATAAATATCGTATTAAGATAGACGGATATGCATATATCAATTTCGATGCGTTTGAAAGCATTATTGACTATCTTGGTGGCATATCCATAGAACTGGGAGAAGAAGAAGCAGAATATCTGAATACCACCAATTATATTTCAAATCCTGAAAACCGTAGCGTTACCCCGGGATGGAATGAATTAAACGGAAATCAAGTCTTGGGATATTGTCGGGTCCGCAAAGTTAAGACCCTTGGTGGTGCTAATGATGATTATGGAAGGACACTAAGACAGAGAAGGGTATTAAAGGCGATATTCAATAAATATAAATCAAAGGGAGTAATAGAGCTGTTTAGAATATCAAACAATATTCTGGGTTATGTAAAGACCAATGTGACCCAAAAGCAGATCGAGAAAGCCTTAGAAGATATCATCGAAAACAAGATAACAAAAATGGATACTTTACGTATCCCTGTTAATAATGCATTTGAAACCCCAAAAGAGTATAACGGTGTCACTTCTCCGTTAGTATATGATTGGGATGCCAATATTGCGGAATTATATAAGTTTATATATCTTGACACAGATGATGAAGCCATAAATAATGTGATAAAGTATAAATGAATTATTTACTGTCCTTTGACTTGTATCTTTTCCTGGCTGTCGGGGGAGACGAATAGGTATTAACCTTTTTACGCAAAGCTTCTCCCTGTTTTCTTGCTATGTAATTTCCAAGCTTATTATTTTTTTCATTGAATTTACAACCATAAAGGAAGGAATCCAAATGGGTCAGATATTCCTTTCTTACTATGATTCCGGACAAGCTTATAATGTAGTTATTATCCTTGATTCTAAGACGTATGGTTCTGTCAATATCAAGGTCCTCCTTTGTGATAAAGCCTACGCCTGTTTCGCTTAAGTCTTTCACTAATACATTTATAGCCAGGGGACCTGTTGCAGTATTGATATATATAGGCATATCCTCTCCAATATACATCCGATATGCTTCTCTGCGATTATATGGCTTGCCTTCTCCCAAAGCATCAATTTTATGATAGATAACACCGTCATATTTAACCAATTTAACGGTGGCATTACTCCACAGATATACCTTGCCCTCTATCTTAACGATTAAATTAATCCGACAGTTTTCATTAAAGCCCACGGTCTGTTCGTTAACCATTATAGGAGATATCAATATTGAGTTGTTTATTATCAGAAGAATTTCGCTTCTAAAAGACATACTATGTCCGCTATATCGTACATCAAGTTCTATACCTGATCCAATCGGAATATCTTCAATGAGCAAATCAACGCCTCCTTTATGGTAGATATATATAAGTATAGTACATTTATCCTACAAATACAATAATATTCTGGTATACATTGTCGAAATTCGTATAACCTTTACGGAAATCATAGAATCAATTATAATAATTGACATAGCTTTAAAAATTGAAGGCGGTGAGTATATGAGATTTACAAAGATGCAGGGCATTGGAAATGATTATGTTTATATGGACTGTACTGAGAATGTGATTAATAATGTCAGTGAATTGGCAATAAAAATCAGTGACAGGCACTTTGGTGTGGGTTCTGATGGCTTGATATTAATAAAGTCCTCGGATAAGGCTGATTTTTTTATGGATATGTATAATAGTGACGGTTCTAGAGGTAATATGTGTGGTAACGGAATCCGATGTGTGGCAAAGTATGTCTATGATTATGGATTGACCGACAAGAAAAAGCTTGAAATTGAAACACTAAGCGGTATTAAATCGTTGGAGCTAACGGTAAAGGACGGGAAGGTTGAATCGGTAACTGTGGACATGGGTTCGCCTGTTTTGGATCCTAGACTAATACCTGTAATATCCGATAAGGAAATATTATTGAATGAACCGATAACGGTAGGAAATAAGGATTATGAAATCACATGTTTATCCATGGGTAATCCCCATGCCGTTGTCTTTGTGGAGAATACTGATTCTTTCCCTGTTGATGAAATCGGACCGTTATTTGAAAATCATGAAATTTTTCCTGATAGGGTAAATACGGAATTTGTACAGGTTGTCGATAGAAAGAATATAAAGATGCGTGTATGGGAGCGGGGGTCGGGAGAAACCCTGGCTTGTGGAACCGGAGCCTGTGCCAGTGTCATTGCATGCATCTTAAACGGACTTACTGATAATGAGGTTCGGGTATCATTGCTCGGAGGGGATTTAAATATCAGATTTGATAAGGATAGGAATAAAATATATATGACCGGACCGGCTGTGACGGTATTCGAAGGGGACTATCCGGGATAAGACGTAATTGATGGAGGTAATGATATGATATATCCGGCAGATCTTAATAATAATTACTATATAGGAGTTACCGCCACCTCTTCAGGCTTTGATAATGAAGCCGATTATAGAAGGCTTGACAGTGCGATTAATCATTTTAAAGACCTTGGCTATTCTGTTATAACGACCCCCAATGTGAGAACAAACATCAAGGGAAGAAGCTCTGACGGTAGAACAAGAGCGAAGGAATTAACAGAGCTTATCATGGATTCCAAGGTTGGAATGATATTTGCTGCCAGCGGAGGAGATTTTCTGGTAGAAATGCTTCCTTATTTGGACTTTGGCAAAATAAGGGATAATCCCAAATGGATACAGGGTTTTTCCGATACAACGGGATTGACTTTCACGATAACCACCAATCTCGATATTGCCACAATCTATTCGTACAATTTCAGCAGCTTTGGTATGGAGAATTGGCACAGCTCTTTGTTTGATAATCTGCGTATTCTGGAAGGAAATGATTTTCTACAGAAGAGCTATGATTTGCATCAGGATGGTTATTATCCCAGAATAACCGGCCTGGAGGAATTCGTTCTCGAAAAGAAGGTGGAATGGAACACTCATGGTGAGGTTGATGTTCGCGGCCGTATGATAGGAGGGTGTCTGGATTGCCTACTCAATATTGTAGGAACCAGATATGATAAAACCGCAGAATTTGTAGAAAGATATTGTGAGGACGGAATTTTGTGGTTCCTGGAGAGCTATAGTCTTAATAGTGAGGCATTAATTCGTGGTTTATGGCAGCTTAAGGAGGCAGGCTGGTTTAGGAATGCTGTAGGATTTATATTCGGACGGCCTGCAATGTATGAAATGATATACGATATATCCTATGAAGAGGCAGTGTATTCAGTATTAGGAGACTTAAGCCTTCCGATAATACTGAATGCTGATATTGGTCATAAACCACCGCAATTTACAATCATTAACGGTGCAATGGCTCATGTTAAGAGCAAGGATAAAAAGGGAACAATCATATTTGAAAGAAGGTAGTATTCGCAGATGAAGACTGAAAAGGATAAGAATATATTGTTTTCTATGCTTTTTTTTGTGGGGACGCTGTTATATCTTGAAATAGTGGTTCATTTATATATATATGAGGCCATAGACAGTAAAATTATATATCCGATTATCTTTGCGATTCCTGTTGGGATAGTGTTTACTATACTCTCAGGATGCTTTGAACGTTTTGGCAATATTCTTATCATGTGGATTTTAACGGCTGTAACATGTCTTATTTTTGGTCTACAGCTGGTTTATTATAGAGTCTTCAAAGTATATTTTTCGTTTCAGACCCTTGGTATGGTAGAGGATGCCATATCGGAATTCGGAGAGGATGTGCAGAATGCGATTGAGTCCAATATAATTCCGATATTATTGGTACTATTACCTCTGGCTGTTCTGTATTTTCTTATTAAAGAGGTGTTAATCTGTGAAAAAAGAGACCTGAGAAAACAGGTCTATCTTCTAATCGGTGCCCTTAGCTTTCAATTACTTGCCCTGCTTTTATTACCCATACACGGCAAATCGGATTATACCCCCTATGAACTTTACTATCATAGTAAGGTTCCGGAGCTTTCCGGACAACAGTTGGGTATCGTTACCTTAACCAGATTCGATATATCCGGGGTACTCAGGGAGGAAGAGGAGCTGCAGTTAATCGATCTTGAGGCTATTTCATACGAGACTGTTCCGGAACCTAAGCCTACCCAGCCCGTACTGAATCCTACCGTTACACTGGAGCCTACTAAGGAAGTCGAACCATTGTCTCCTACGGCGACAGCCATACCGACGGCAACCCCGACCCCTATACCCATATTGCCAAATATCATGGATATAGACTTTGAGGAGTTGGCAAGGAATGAGGATAATCAGGCAATCCGTACGCTTCATAATTATTTTGCATCTGTAAAGCCCACAAATAAGAATGAGTATACGGGCATGTTCGAGGGCTATAATCTTATATTGATAACCGCAGAGGGCTTCTCACCCTATGCTGTTCATAAGGAAGTAACACCCACTCTATATAAATTGGTAAATGAGGGCTTTGTGTTTAATAATTTCTATACTGCCCTATGGCAGACAAGTACCAGTGACGGTGAATTTGTTGCATTAACGGGGTTGATTCCTGTAGGAACCAGAAGCATGTATAAGGTCCGTAATAATTTGCTTCCCTTTTCCTTAGGGCATCAATTCAATCTTCTTGGTATTGAGAGTAAGGCATATCATAATCACACATACACGTATTATGACCGAGATGAAACCCACCCGAATTTAGGGTATTTATTCAAGGCGAAGGGAAACGGTCTTATACTGGATTCCGATGTATGGCCGGAATCTGATTTGGAAATGATACAGCATACTGTAGATGAATTTATCCATGAGGACCAATTTCACATATATTATTTAACAGTAAGCGGGCATATGAATTATACCTTTATAGGTAACAGTATGGCATTTAAGAATAAGGATTTAGTAAAGGATTTACCATATTCCTCTGACGCAAGGGCATATATTGCATGTCAGATTGAGCTTGACAGAGCTTTGGAGGAATTAATACGTAGATTAATAGAAGCCGGTATAGCAGAAAAGACAGTGATAGCACTGAGTTCAGATCATTATCCCTATGGCTGGGAAAAGGAGAGGCTTGATGAGCTGGCCGGTCATGAGGTGGATCCTAACTTCGAAGTCTATCGTAACCACTTCATCTTATGGAACCCGGGTATGGAAAATAATATTATAATAGACAAACCTGCGTCAAGTATGGACATTTTACCGACTCTATGCAATCTTTTCGGGTTGACATATGATTCCAGACTCTTGATGGGAAGAGACATTCTGTCCGACAGTGAGCCTCTGGTAATCTTAAGTAATCGAAGCTTTATTACCGATAAGGCTATGTATAATTCAGTGACTAACGAAGTAATCAATTTAACCGATGAAGAGCTTCCTAGGGATTATGTGAAAAACATGAATGCCGTTATAAAGAATAAATTTACTGTATCGAAGAGTATAATACAGACGGATTATTATCGATATGTATTTCCAAATTATCCGGAAGAATTTATTAAAGCGGATGACTAAGTTGTTACTGTTTTGGTCTTTAGTATGAATAAATAAGCTAACATGTCGAGAATAATTAATATAGTATAAGAATCAAAGAGGTATAAGATTATGAAAATAGATAAAGAGAAATTCTTCCGGTTGGCTGATTTAGTCAAGTTAAAGCTAACAAAGGAGGAAGAGTCAAGGCTAATTAAGGATCTTAACAAACTGGTAGAGTTTATAGATACAATGGATGAGCAGTATACAGACGATACTGAGCCTATGGCTTATATTCACACCCTAAAGAACGTCTGTCGCGAGGATAATGTGGTGGAAAGCAGGACGGGACAGGAACTACTTGCAGATGTGACGGACAGTAAGGACGGCTGCTTTGTGGTTCCACGGATAATGGAATAATCTATATTAAATTGCTTTCGCTATGGAGGGTACAATGAAGGAAATAACATCGATGTCAGCAATAGCTATATCAGAAAAAATCAGAAATCGGGAGTTGTCGGTAGAGGAGGTAGTGAAGGCTCAGCTGGAGACAATAAAAAAGCGTGAGCCTTTATATAATTGTTATATTACCATAATGGAGAAAGAGGCATTTGAGCAGGCGAAATCGGTACAGCGAAAAATTGATTCCGGTGAATTTACGGATTCTCCTCTTGCCGGTGTACCTGTTGCAATAAAGGATAATATATGCACCGGGGGAGTGAGAACCACCTGTGCATCAAAGATGCTTGAGAATTTTATTCCAAATTATGATGCTACGGTTATAGATAGATTAAGAGATGCAGGAGCTATTCTAATCGGCAAGGTCAATTTGGATGAATTTGCGATGGGAGGTACCACAAAAACCTCTTATTTTGGAATAACAAGAAATCCATGGAATCCCGAACATACTCCCGGAGGCTCCAGCGGAGGCTCATCGGCTGCCGTTGCGTCCGAGGAGGCTTTTTTATCACTGGGTTCAGACACAGGAGGCTCTATCAGGCAACCAGCAGCATATTGCGGAATAGTAGGAATGAAACCAACCTATGGTACAGTGTCCAGATATGGGCTTATACCTTTAGCGTCCTCCCTTGATCAGATAGGACCCTTGACCAGGAATGTCTCTGACTGTGCGGCTGCTTTAGAGGTGATATCAGGATATGATCCTAAAGACTCAACATCATTTAATATTAATAAGTATTCATATCGAAATTCTCTGAAAAGCGACGTTAAGGGTATGAAGATTGGGGTGCCGAAGATATATTTAGAAGAGAGTCTAAATGACGATATCAGAAGCTGCTTTATGAAGGCCTTAAAAACCTTTGAGGACATGGGCGCCATTATAGAAATATTTGATATGGATGAGATACGCTGTAGTGTACAGGCATATTATGTTATAGCCTGTGCCGAGGCCAGCTCCAATTTATCAAGATATGATGGCATATTATACGGATTCATGGCAGAAGGCTATGAAGGGCTCGATGAGCTGTATAAGAAGTCAAGAGGTGAAGGGTTCGGATACGAGGTAAAGCGTAGAATAATTCTGGGAGCCCATATGCTAATTTCAGACAATTATGAAACATATTATAATAAGGCAAGGAAAATAAGGAATATTATAAGCAGGGCTTACGCCAAGGCCTTTGAGAAGTATGATGTTTTATTAAGTCCTGAATCCTTAAATACAGCTCCCCGTTTGGATGATGATAATTCTCAGAAAAAGAAAGAGTTTCGTTCGGAGATACTTAATGCCTCTGTGAATTTAGCAGGTATTCCTGCGATGAGCATACCATGCGGTACGGACAAAAAGGGACTGCCAATAGGTCTACAGCTTATAGGCAATAAATTCGATGAAGCATCCATATTACGTGCTGCATACTCATTTGAGCAGACAAAGCCGTATATGCGACCTTCTGCCATAGAGGATAATTTAGAGAGGTAGTTGATATGAATTCATATGAGACAATAATAGGTTTGGAGGTGCATGTAGAATTATCTACTGCATCAAAGGTCTTCTGTGGCTGTTCCACAAGATTTGGCGAAAAACCGAATACAAACTGCTGCCCGGTATGTATGGGTATACCGGGTGCTCTTCCCGTGCTAAACAAAAAAGTAGTGGAGTATGCCGTATCAACAGGCCTTGCTCTAAATTGCACCATAACGAAGGAGTGTATGTTTGACAGAAAAAATTATTTCTATCCTGACCTTCCCAAGGCATATCAGATTTCACAGCGATATTCACCTATTGCCAGAAACGGGAGTATAGTCATTAACACCAATAAAGGAGAGAAAGCTATAGGTATTAATGAGATACATATTGAGGAAGATGCCGGAAAGCTAATACATGACGCAGATAATAATATAACTTTGGTGGATTATAACCGCTCAGGGGTTCCCCTCATTGAGATTGTAAGCGAACCGGATATGAGATCATCCGAAGAGGTATTGGCGTATTTGGACAAGCTAAGGATGATTATCAGGTATCTGGGTGTTTCTGACTGCAAGATGCAGGAGGGTTCCATGCGGGTGGATATCAATCTCTCGGTCAGGAAAGCCGGAGCAAAGGTCCTAGGTACCAGAACTGAGATTAAAAATCTAAATTCCTTAAGAGCAATTGCCAGAGCAATTGAAGGAGAAAGCAAAAGACAAATTGATATTTTGGAGTCAGGAGGTAGTATTATTCAGGAAACCAGAAGATGGGATGATAGTGCCAATGAAAGCCAACGGCTGAGGTCAAAGGAGGAGGCACAGGATTATCGATATTTCCCTGAACCTGATCTTGCCCCTCTGGCAGTCTCAGACGAAATGATAGATAGACTTCGGTTATTGCTTCCGGAATTTCGTGAGGAGAGGATTGAGCGATATCAGAAGGAATATGGTTTGTCTTATTATGATGCCACGGTTCTTACTTCATCAAAAAAAATAGCAGACATTTTCGAGGAAGCGACAAGGCTATGTAATATGCCTAAGGAGGTATCGAATTGGCTGATGGTTGAAGGGATGCGTATTCTAAAGGAAAAGGAGATAGACCCATGGGATATGTGTTTAACTCCAAATAGGCTGTCAGATTTGATACTTATGATAGAGCAGGGTAAGATTAACCGTACCCAGGCAAAGGAGGTATTTGAAAAAGCGTTTCTGGAGGATATTGATCCCAAGGCATATATTGAGAAGCATGGTCTGGGCATGATATCTGACTTAGATACAATTATCATGACAGCTAGAAGAGTAATCGATGAAAATCCACAATCCGTTTCGGACTTTAAGAGAGGTAAGACCAAAGCATTCGGTTATCTGGTAGGACAGACCATGAAGGCAATGCAGGGGAGAGCCGATCCAAAAGCGGTAAATGAAGTTCTTCAGAATCTGCTAAAGTAGTTGTTTGTTATTTTGTTTTTATGTAATATAATAAGTAAGGGAATATTAACAAATGAGCATGAACGGAGGTCATAACATGGAGGAGAAGAGAAGGGCAAAAAGGATGCCAATAAGGCTGGTCTTGGAAATCAGCGATTTATATAAACAGGATAATGTGCATCTGGATGTAAATACACCTATAGAGGTTTTGAACATATCGAAGACAGGAATAGGATTTACCTCTGCAAATAAACTCCCCGTCGGTTACTACTTTAATGCCAGTATAAATCTTGGGGACAAGGAGACGTTGCATAGTGTTGTTAAAATCATCAGAAGCCAGCCTATTGATGATAAGCTCACAATGTATGGATGTGAATTTGTCGGAATGGCTGAAGTACTATCCTATGTTTTTGATGCATATGATTACAGATTAGAGGAGGAAACGCAAATATAGCTCTATGCCCTTATGTCAAAGGAATACCGATGCGTGGTGATATTGGGAGTATTCTGTTGTAATATATCGGCAATAAAATCCGGTTTACTGTCGGATATCTTGGTCTTTGCCTGTAGCTGATAACCCTTTTCATGTAGGGAATCAACAAGCTCATGCAAATGCTGTGCAATAATATACTCGGATGATTTCTCCAGATAGAAAACCGCATTAACCTGATGATTCTTCATATACATATGAATATCCATAGGGCCCAGATTAGCCATATCCAAATGTAGCAGGACATTAAGAGTCTCCGAATCCTGATGCTTATGGTTTTTCCGTGTAAAAACATATAAATCTCCATGGGCATCCTGCTCGGCCAGCCTCATGGGTAATTGAAGATATATAAACAATTCATTAAGATCTCTCATAAACTGTAGGTTGTCCTGCAGTTTATTTATTGTTGCTCTGACATCCTGTGTATCCAGAAGCTTTATATCATCAGAAAGCCTTTTTAGATGCTCGGTATCCTTGTCAAGACGCTTAAAGAATTCTCTTACCTTATTTTTCTTTGTGAGTTCATCAGGTTCTAAGGTCCATCTTTTATGAAAAGCATCAGTAATTACCTCCCTACCAACATTTGATTTTAGGAGGCTTATTAACTTATTAAAGTCATACTCTGCCAAATCTTCAGAGATGCTTATAAAAGCTTCAAAAATACTGAATGGCAGCATATTAATTTCTGTATTTTGCAGTTTTGAATCATTAATATATATATCATGGATTAGTGTTAAAAGCTCTTTTATGGTTATAGAGCTATCTGTAAGCTGCCAATCCCGAAGTATTTTAATCTCTTCATCTGATAGAACAGGTAGAATGTCTTTTAATACCATATCGGGAGTTATCGGTCTTTGGGTGTCCTCATCCTGAGTCAGCAGAGTCATAAGCTCCTTATAGGTATGTAGCAACTCATTATCAAAATCATTGATTCTCTCAATATCAGTATTTTGGAATTCCATCTTAGTTATTAATTCCTGATTGACATTGATAGTATCAGGGTCTATATTTGTATCAGATATCGTCGAATCCTGTACATGGCTTATTAGGGCATCACCTATGTTATCTGTCAGTTGCTTAAGCTGTGACAGTACCTGATGCATACCCTTTTGATAGGCCTCAAATTGAGCTATATTACTTATGTTAATCGGTAATTTATTCTTATACATCAAAACCAGAGTCGTGAGATTGACATCGGGATAGGTTGATGTCAGCTTAATTAAGTTAAGGATTGTATTCTTATCAACAGGCATTTGATAATTCAGCAATTCCTGTACAATACTTAAATTTCTATCTGATGGAGTAAGTCCAGAGGCATACAAAGCCTTGTAAAGAATATCATTAAGCTGGGTATTGCCGGAAGATATGTACTTTAAGGTAATCAGTCCGTCAATCTCATCGGATACGATAAATTCCGCAATCTGACCTATGGATAAAGATACCTCTCCCGACAGTCTGGCGGTAATTACCTGATTGCTTGGCTCCAATCTAATCTTGACCTCTTGAAACCGCAGATCAATTATTTCACCCCTGATAACAGTATGGTCTCCCTTACTAAGATGTAGATCTCTTTGATCCTGACCATATGGCTTAATTTGCTGACTCTTTACCTGAGATGCTTCGTATTCTGAGGCGGCTTTTTTTTGTATGGTATTTTGATGTGTTTTATTTGAAGAGTGTGGATATTTATTTATTTCCATATATATTTCATCCCTTAAGTGATATAATCTAAAATAATTCTATTATCTATATCGGCGGGAATCCGGCTTTTAGTTATGGTTAAAGTAATGAAATGTGATTTAAATCATTGTTTATAGGTATAGAAACATCTAATATATTGACGATGATAAACGATATTATGTATTTGTCTAAATGATAACTATTATCAATTACTATTGACAGGGCATAATATATTATTTAAAATTATATTGTAAACAATATTATTGGGAGACGTTAGTATCCCATAAGGAGGAATGTTTAATGAGACAAGAATGGCAAGGCTTCGATCCGGGAAGCTGGACTACCGATGTCAATGTCAGAAGCTTTATTCAGCGTAATTATACTCCCTATGAAGGGGACGAATCATTTTTGGTTGGACCTACCGAAAGAACTCAAAAACTCTGGGAGAAGGCTAAGGAGCTGATGAAGGAGGAGACCAAGAAGGGAATCATTGATGCTGAGACCTCAAAGCCCTCTACTATAACAACCTTTGGTCCGGGATATCTGGATAAGGAGAATGAAATAATTGTGGGATTTCAAACTGATTTCCCGCTAAAAAGAGGTATTATGCCTAACGGTGGTATCCGTGTGGTGAAGAGAGCTTTGGAATCCTATGGATATACCCTCGATAAAAAAACGGAAGAGATATATACCCAGAACAGAAAAACACATAATGATGGGGTATTTGATGCATACACCGATGCCATGAGAAAGGCAAGACATACCGGCATTATTACCGGACTTCCTGATGCATACGGAAGAGGAAGAATAATCGGTGACTACAGAAGGGTTGCTCTTTATGGAGTGGATTTTCTTATTGAGGAAAAAATGCATGAGAAAAAGCTGGTGGAGAATAATACACTCGGATCTCCGGATATTCGTCTCCGTGAAGAGCTATCAGAACAGATTGGAGCGTTAAAACAGCTTAAGGAGATGGCAAAATCCTACGGCTACGATATCAGTAATCCTGCCAGGAATTCATTCGAAGCTACCCAGTGGACTTATTTTGCTTATCTGGGAGCCATAAAGGAGCAGGACGGCGCGGCGATGAGTCTTGGTCGTGTATCAACCTTCCTTGATATATATTATGAAAGGGATCTAAAGAAAGGGCTTATTGACGAAGAGGGTGTTCAGGAATTAATCGATCAGTTCGTAATGAAGCTACGTATGGTACGTTTCCTTCGTACCCCTGAGTACAATGATTTGTTTTCCGGAGATCCCACATGGGTTACGGAATCTATCGGCGGCATGGGATTGGATGGAAGAACACTGGTTACAAAGAGCAGTTTCAGAATACTCCATACGCTTTATAATCTGGGCCCCGCACCTGAGCCTAATCTTACGGTACTTTGGTCAGTATCCTTACCCGAAGCATTTAAGAAGTATTGTGCAAAGGTTTCCATAGATACCAGCTCTATACAATATGAAAGCGATGATATCATGAGAGATTATTGGGGCGATGACTATGGAATAGCCTGCTGTGTATCTGCCATGAGGCTTGGTAAGCAAATGCAGTTCTTTGGAGCCCGTGCTAACCTTGCTAAGGCACTGCTATATGCTATAAACGGAGGAAGAGACGAGATATCCGGTGAGCAGGTAGGACCTATGTTTGCTCCTGTAACCAGCGAGTATCTTGACTATGACGAGGTAGTATCCAAATTCGACCAGACCCTTGATTGGCTATCCGAATTATACATTAATACTCTTAATGTCATACATTATATGCATGATAAGTATAATTACGAGAAACTTCAAATGGCACTACACGATGTTGACATACTTCGTACGGAGGCCTGTGGAATTGCGGGATTGTCTGTAGTAGCCGATTCCTTATCAGCAATCAAGTATGCTAAGGTAAAGTCTATTAGAAATGAGGACGGTCTGGCTGTAGATTATGAAATAGAAGGAGATTATCCTGCCTTTGGAAATAATGATGACAGGGTGGATCAGATAGCTGTCGATGTGGTCGAGCGGTTCATGAATAAGCTTCGAAAGGTAAAGACATATCGTAGTGCGAGACATACTCTTTCGGTTCTTACCATCACCTCCAATGTGGTATACGGCAAGAAGACAGGAAGCACTCCTGACGGAAGAAAGGCAGGAGAGCCTTTTGCACCGGGAGCAAATCCTATGCATGGAAGAGATAAGATGGGCGCGGTTGCATCCATGGCATCTGTTGCAAAATTGCCATATAAGCATGCGGAAGACGGTATCTCATATACCTTCTCAATAGTACCTAAAGCACTTGGAAAGGATAAGGAAGACAGAATAAAGAATCTTGTGGGATTGCTGGACGGTTATATTCATAATAAAGGACATCATATTAATATAAATGTATTCGACAGGGAGACTCTGATAGATGCTATGGAGCATCCCGAGAAATATCCACAGCTTACCATCCGTGTATCGGGATATGCGGTTAATTTTGTCAAGCTTAACAGAGAGCAGCAGTTGGATGTTATTCATCGTACATTCCATGAGAGATAGTAATATATTATCACAGGCTAGAAAGGAGAGTGGCATATGGCTAAGATAGGACGAATTCATTCGTTAGAAAGCTTTGGTACTGTGGATGGACCGGGAATACGTTTTGTGGTATTTATGCAAGGATGTCCGATGCGATGTCAGTTTTGCCACAATCCGGACACCTGGGATGTGAATAAGGGTAAGGAATATACCCCCGAAAGCCTTATGGAGGAAATCCTCAGATATAAATCCTATATGGATTACTCCAAGGGAGGTGTTACATTTACGGGTGGAGAGCCTTTATTGCAGGCCGAGTTTATTCTTGAGGTAAGTAAGCTGTGTAAGGCGAAAGGGATAACCGTAGCCATCGATACCGCCGGCTATATCCTGAATGATACCGTGAAAGAGCTATTGGAATATACCGATTTGGTTTTATTGGATATCAAGAATTATGACCCGATTGTATATAAGGCTGTAACCGGAGTACAATTAAGCCCCACATTAAAATTTTTAGATTATTTAAGAGAAAAGAACATACCGACATGGGTGAGGTATGTCCTGGTTCCGCAGCTAACCGACAATATGGATAGTATAAGTAAATTGTCAGACCACCTTGACGGCTATCCTAATGTAGAGAAAATTGAGCTCCTTGCATTTCATAAGATGGGTGAATACAAATGGAAGGAACTGGGGCTGGATTATAAGCTTACGAATACTGAGGAACCGAGTAAAGAGCTTATGGAACAGGTCATGGGAATCCTGTCCTCAAACGGTAAGATTGTAACATCTAATTTATAAACCGAGGTAGAACACTGTTTGTCATGGTCAGACTAATTGTTGGTTGACGAAATATGTTAAGCCTTTTACAATAAGGATGTATACCAAGACATATAGGTGGTGTGGCCATGGACAAAGAAATTAAAGTAAGGATAATTGACTCTGTAAGCAATAGGGAGTCCTTAGTGTATTTATCTGAAGGAGAGAATCTCCTTGAGGCCCTGGTACGCTCAGGAATGGCTACACTCAATGAATGCGGAGGCATAGGAATATGTGGGAAGTGTGTAATACGGGTTATTGAAGGAACTCTTAGCACGACACCGCAGGATAAGGAGATGTTTTCCGAGTCGGAGCTTTCTGAGGGATATCGCCTGGCATGTATGGCTTATCCAATGACTGACTGTAAAGTTATGCTGTGCACGGAAATTAACACCGGATACAAGGTAGTAACAGAGACCATAAGTAATATGGTGCTTTCCGATGAGGGCTATGCCATAGCTATAGATATAGGAACTACCACCTTGGCATTTGCCTTAGTGAATCTGTCCGAGGGAGAAATAATTGAAAGGTATTCGGCGGTCAATCCCCAAAGAGTATACGGTTCAGACGTAATATCGAGAATAAAGGCCTCCAATGAAGGAAATCTTCATAGGCTTTCTATGTTGATACGCGGAGAGTTATTTACCGGATTTAAAAGCCTTCTTAATAAGCAACGGATTGAATTGAAGACTGTTAAGAAAATAATTATATCAGGTAATACCACTATGATACATCTTCTAATGGGATACTCCTGTGAGGGTCTTGGAGTATACCCGTTTACACCGATTAATACAGGAATTATATATACATTTACAGATGATTTATTTGCGACAGATATTAGGGTGCCTATTATGATACTGCCCGGGATATCGGTATTTGTAGGCGGAGATATAACAGCAGGATTGCTGGCATGCGGCATCGACCGAGCGTTTAAGCCATGTCTCTTTATTGACCTTGGTACCAACGGTGAAATAGCACTTGGTAACAGAGAGAGGATTATGGTAACATCTACGGCAGCCGGGCCTGCATTCGAGGGTGGCAACATATCCTCCGGAGTCGGCAGTATACCCGGAGCAATATATAGTGTCACTATTGACGAAGACAATATAAGCTATGAAACGATTGATGATGAACCTCCCTTAGGATTATGTGGTACAGGAGTTATTGAACTCGTCTCAGAGCTTTTAAAACAGGAAATTATAGATACAACGGGACTGCTTAGGGATCCGTATTTTGATAACGGGTATAAGCTGGCAGGTATTAACTTCAGCCAGAAGGATATTAGAGAGCTTCAAATGGCTAAGGGTGCTATTCGGGCCGGCGTTGAAATACTTATAAATCGTTTTGGGATATCCTATGAACAGTTGGACAGGGTATATATAGCCGGAGGCTTTGGATACCATTTGAATATAGATAAAGCGATTCATATCGGATTACTTCCGAATACCCTGCTGAATAAGACCATAGCAGTTGGCAATACATCATTATCAGGGGCAATTCTTGCCCTGGGAAATAATGATATACTTGACAGAGTTGAGCATTTAATATCATTCTCCGAGGAGATACATTTATCTAATGATGAGGATTTTAACGATTTATTTGTTCGATATATGTCTTTTAATTCATAAGTTTAGCACGCTTTAGGAGGATTTATTATGAGAATCGGAACAGGCTATGATGTTCATAAACTCGTTGAGAATAGAGAGCTTATTATCGGTGGGGTAAATATACCCTATGAGAAAGGACTTATGGGTCATTCTGATGCGGATGTTTTGGTTCATGCAATAATGGATGCTCTGCTCGGTGCTGCCGCCTTAGGGGATATAGGAAGACACTTTCCGGATACTGATGAGGCTTATAAAGACATATCAAGCATTGAACTCCTAAAGAGAGTTAAAACACTACTGGAGGACGAACTATATATTATCGAGAATATCGATGCAACGATTGTTGCACAGAAACCTAAACTGGCGGGTTATCTGCCGCAGATGGTAAGAAACATTACCGAGTCATTGGGAGTAACCGAGAATCGGGTCAATATTAAGGCCACCACAGAGGAAGGTCTCGGCTTTACGGGAGAGGGACTTGGAATAGCTGCTCACGCAGTATGTCTTATTGATTCTATGATGAATTATCAGATGGATGTTACACCCCGGGAAGACGGTAGGGACTGTAACGGATGCGGAGGTTGTCCGAGGAGATAACTATTTGCAAAAGGTATTGACAAAACACATATATATGAATACAATGAATAAAAGCTATTAAAATATTAACAAATTTATACAAATTTAAAAGCTATGATCGGAAGAGTAACTCAATGGACTGTAACAGAGACGGAATGTCACCGGCTGAAAGCATTCCTTACACGAATCTGAGCGAAGTGCATCCGGGAGCTGATTCGGTGAGGGATAACTTAGCCGAATCCGGTAACAGCCGTTATCTGAATAAGATGTATGCCGTTTGTAACAGTACTATATAAGGTATACAAATAGAGTGGAACCGCGACAACATATGCCGCCTCTATAGCAGAGGCGGTTTTTTTATTGAATAGAAAGTCCATCCTATTCAATAAAAATACTCCGCAGGGATACGCACTCACGCGTGTTGTCAAAAATGAAGCTTGGCTTAGGTGTATGATTTATTGGGAGGTAAGTGTATGGGAGTTATAAAGTATATTAAAGAAGAAATGAAAATTGTTCGGGAAAGAGACCCGGCTATAAAAAGCTCGCTTGAGGTGTTTTTATATCCCAGCTTTAAGGCTATAATACGTTATAGAGTTGCCAATTGGCTTTATCGCAGGAAACGCTATTTTCTTGCCAGATGGATATCACAAAGGACCGTCAGAAAGACCGGCATAGAGATTCATCCCGGAGCTACCATTGGAAAAGGCCTGTTTATAGATCATGGAATAGGTGTGGTAATAGGAGAGACTGCGATTATAGGAGATAATGTGACTCTCTATCAAGGCGTTACATTGGGAGGAACCGGCAAGGAAAAAGGGAAAAGGCACCCGACCATAGAAAACAATGTTATGATCAGTGCGGGTGCGAAGATCTTAGGTTCTTTCACAATCGGAGAAAACTCCAAGGTTGGTGCAGGCTCGGTGGTCTTGTCTGAGGTGCCGCCTAATTCTACGGTTGTGGGTGTTCCGGGTAGAATAGTCAAACGGGACAATAAAAGAATACCAAGAGAAGACCTGGATCAGGTTCATCTTCCGGATCCGTTCCTCAATGATATAGTAAGTCTTAAGAAGGAAAATGAATACTTAAAGAATGAGCTTAAGAAGGTATGTAACAGATTTGATGATATAAAGAGAACATGTGAGAAAATAGACGAGTTGGATAGGTTGCTGACCGAATACAAGGATAAGACAGGAGGGCAAAATGAGAATTTATAATACTTTAACACAGAAGAAAGAGGAGTTTATTCCTTTTGAGAAAAACAAGGTCCGTATGTATGTCTGTGGACCGACAGTTTATAATTATATTCATATCGGAAATGCAAGACCGGCAGTATTCTTTGATACTGTCAGACGCTATTTTGAATACAGAGGCTATGAGGTAAACCATGTGGTTAACTTTACCGATGTGGATGACAAAATAATTAACCGGGCAATTCAGGAAGGCGCATCCCCTAAAGAGATATCAGAGAGATACATTAAGGAATTTAAGGAGGATATGAAGGCCCTGAATGTTATGCCTGCGTCCCATCACCCTAAGGCAACCGAAGAAATCGACAGTATGATAGAGATGATTCGTGTATTAATAGATAAGGGTCATGCATATGTGAAAAATAATACCGTTTATTTTAAGACCAGGAGCTTTAAGGAATACGGAAAACTCTCAAAAAAGAATATTGACGATTTGGAGGCAGGTGCAAGGATAGCGGTTAGCGAGGAGAAGGATGATCCTATGGATTTCGTTCTTTGGAAGCCTAAGAAGGAAGGAGAGCCTTACTGGCCATCACCTTGGGGCGACGGTCGTCCCGGCTGGCATATTGAGTGCTCAGTTATGAGCAGCAAGTACCTTGGAGAGCAGATCGATATTCATGGAGGCGGTGAGGATTTGATATTCCCTCATCATGAAAACGAGATAGCGCAGAGTGAAGCGGCGACAGGAGTGGAGTTCGCCAGATATTGGATGCATAATGCATACATTAATGTCGACAATAAGAAAATGTCTAAATCAGAGGGTAATTTCTTCACGGTCAGAGATATATGTAAAGAGTATCACGGACAGGTAATCAGATTCTTCATATTGAATGCTCACTATCGCAGCCCCCTAAACTTTAGTAAGGATTTAGTAGTGGCGGCAAAAAACTCTCTTGAGAGGATTATTACCTCGGTTCGACAGTTGGATTATCTTCTTAAGAACGGTGGATTAAGGGAAGAAGGTTTATCCGACTCGGAGAATTCTATTCTCCATGATGCGGATACTCTGGAGGATAAATTCAATGCAGCCATGGAGGACGACTTTAACACGGCGGATGCCATAGCGGCTATATTCGAGTTGGTTAAGCTTGCCAATATAAATTGCAAGGCAGAAAACTCCAGGACATTTATTGAGGCTATCCGGAATAAAATCGTAACCCTATGTGAAGTACTTGGTATTCAGACCGAGAGCCGGGAGGAAATCATCCCCGAAGAGATTGAAAGACTTATCGAGGAGAGACAGGCAGCTAGGAAGAACAGGGATTTTGCCAAGGCAGATCAGATAAGAGATATGCTGCTTGAGAAGGGTATTGTGCTTGAGGATACCAGAGAAGGTGTGAGATGGAGAAGAAGATAACAGATGAGAATCTGACATCAATGTCGGAATATATAAGAAAGACATGGGATTTACCGGATACGGACATTAAGTCTTACTCCGGTTTAACCCTTGCCTATATCGGAGATGCCATCTATGACCTGATAATACGAACCTATGTTGTTGAAAGCGGTAATGCACCGGTTAATAAGCTTCACAAGCAGGTTGTTAAGATGGTACAGGCTTCTGCTCAGGCAGGGCTTTATCACAATATTAAGCATATGCTTACTGAAGAGGAGCTTGCCATATATAAAAGAGGCAGAAACGCCAAATCCGTTACCAAGGCTAAAAATGCAGACATAGTTGAATATAGAACGGCTACCGGTTTGGAGGCTTTAATAGGATATTTGTATCTTACCGGACAAATAAGCCGAATGATGGAGCTTCTCCATCCCATAATAAAATCTTAATATGGTAAGTTTTTCTTAAACATTTTGCCATTCTTTTGCCTTATAAATCTGTTAATTTATACCCGGGATGTGAAACACTGGTAATGTAGACTAAAAATAGAGAAATTTATACTTTTATGAATTTCTCTAAGTAAGGAGGAAGAATGACAAAAAGAAAATTTAGACTTCATTTTCTTGCAATACTGGCATTTATGGTATTGGCAGTAAGTATGCTTTTTAATAATGCCATTGCTGCAGGAAATGAAACAGAAAAAGTTGATTTAAGAATTATAGGCACCACTGACCTGCATGGACAGCTTAACAGTAATGATTATGAGCAGGGTGTGGATTATAATAATGGCGGTCTGGCTAGAGTTTTTGATCTTATTAAGAAGGCAAAAGCGGAGCTTCCGGAGAATAATACGATTACTTTAGATGCAGGTGATGTATTATTTGACTATACAACCGAATATATCTTCTCTACTAATCAGGAAGCAATTCAGCCTATATATAGGGCAATGAGGTATGTTGGCTATGATGCAATCACCTTAGGTAATCATGAGTTTGATTATGGCTATGATTATATACTTCGCCAGCTGGACGGTTCAGGATTACGGGATATAACCATAGTGTCTAATGTTACTGATGCAAGGACAGGGGAGCATCCTTTCCTTGAGAACATGCTTATTACCCGTATGGTTAAGACAAGATCCGGTAAAGAGGTAGAAATTAAAATTGGAATTATCGGGCAGACAATTCCGACTCTGACCGGCAAGACTCACAGCTATGCAGGAATATTAATCGGTCAGGATATGGTTGAAAATGCCAAGGAACAGGCTGCAAAATTAAAGGAAATGGGTGCGGATGTTATAATTGCCCTGTCTCATACAGGAATAGGACCCGAAAATCCCGAGCTTAATTTTAAGAATGTAGCTTATGCCCTGACCAAGATACCGGAAATTGACGTTGTAGTATGTGGACATGAACATAATTTGTTTCCGACTAATGATATGACATCTCCTTACTATAAGCTTCCCGGTGTAGATAAAGAAACCTATCTTATGAACGGTAAAAACGTTGTAATGGCGGGTGACAGAGGGAAGGCTATTGGTGTTGTGGATTTAGTGCTTGATGTTAAAGAAGATTCTGTAAGTATTTCAGACCGTCAGTCCAGACTACGAATGGTCACAGAAAAGACTACCGTCGAGGATGAGACCATTGCTAAGATGTTTGGTGAATGGGAAGTACAGCTATTACAGTATGGTTCTGACATTATCGGAGAGCTTAAGCCGGGTACTTCTATACAGAACTACTTTGGCTTACTGTCAGACAATGCCGCAATACAGTTACTGAATGACTCTAAAATACATTATGCAATAAACCGTGTCAGAGGTGTAGATAAGAAATACATAGACTATCCTGTGATAGCAGCTTCTACATATGAGAGTTTTGGAGTCAAGTCTATATATGATTTCGTAAATATCAATAATCAGATTACGGAGTCTGATTTAACAACCCTACAGAATTATAACAGCTATCTCTATGTATATACCATTACAGGAGCTCAGCTGAGGGAATGGCTGGAATGGTCTGCCAGTGCATACGAGACAATCGGTATGGACATGGAATGGCAGGACAATACCATGAAATTATTAATGGAAGAGACCGGACTCAAATCCTTGATTCGTGAGGATTGGATAAATGATTGGAGTAATTTCTATGTTTTTGACGGAATCAGTTATGATATAAATCCATCCAGAGAACCCAGATATGATTTTTCCGGTAATCGTATAAGCAACAGCACAAGGATTTCCAATGTAAGATATCAGGGAAAAGAAGTCACTGATGATATGGAGCTTTTAATTGCTACAAATAAGATTACCAAACCTACAGAAGCGAATCAGGGCGTGGATAAACAGACTGTGCTTAAGGGCTTTATTAGGAGCCAGGCCGTGCTTGGCAAGTATATCAGGCAGCTTTCGTTCAGTGGTAGTATTCTGCCACAGGTAGATTATAACTGGAGACTGATATTGCCTAAGAATTATCAATTTATCGTAAAAGCCCCATATTATGCAGATTCATTATTTGTCGAAACAGAATTGTATGTTAAGCATTTATTACAGAAGGATCAATATCGTTATTATGTAGCAACATATCCAAACGACCTTTCGGATACTGTGGCGCCTCATCTTGTCGTCGTACCAATGGTAACCAATCCGACTGCAAGTCCGTTTGATATTGCGGTAAAGGCTTTTGATGCTTCTGAAATTAAACACCTTAAGTATATAATAGGTGAATACGATTTATCATATGCTGCATGGATTAGCGCTATAGATATACCGAGTAAAGGATTTACTATATTCAGAAATGGAATATATTCTATTTATGCCGAGGATATCTATGGTAATAAATCGGTCAGAAAATTAGTAATTGAGAATTTTAATGACAATCTTTTACCCAGTCCGGTTGTAGATAATTATACTAACAGAAAATCCAAAATAAGCGGAACTGCAGAGCCCAATACGATTCTGGTGATTGAGACATCATCCGGTGTATATGAGCATGAAGTAAATGCGAATGGTACGTTTTCAATTGCTCTTCCGGGGCAACCGGCAGAAACCTATATAACCGTATATATCAGAGATGATGAAAGAGGATTAGAGAGCGAGCATTTAGAGGTTCGGATTAACCGTACAGGACCGAATCAGCCTCTTGTAAACCCGTTCTATAATAATGACAGCTATATACTGGGTAATGCCCGTGACAATATAACCTCGGTCATAGCCATAATAGATGATATTGTGTATGTTGACAAAAAAGGCGGCAAGGCTTTATATGAGGCGAATAAGGAGATATATGATCCAACACTTAAAATTGTTGAGACAACGGTAGGTGTGTCTTATGACGGACAGTTCGTAATCATGCTTCCGCCTCAGGATGCAGGAACATCCATAAAGATATATGCCTTGGACCATATATCGAGAAACAGCAGAGTAACAACCATTACAGTGCAGGAAGCGGGACCAAATGCTCCGGTGGTTAATGATGTAAGCAATATTGAAAAATCTGTCACCGGATATGTTCCATCCTCATCAAACGCTGATGTTGTATTACAGATAGGCGATACCGTATATAAGACCAGAACTGATAAGGACGGCAGGTTTGCATTTACCTTTAAAGACCAGCTTTATGCAGGGCAGTCATTGGTTGTTATGGCTTCTGATGAAAAGGACAACAGAGAAAGATTCAGTATTCCTGTTGAGGTCATTGTAAAAGACATTGAATCCTATGTGAGACCGGAATCAATCGTTTTGACACTAAACCGTATTACGAACAAATCAAATATAATATCAGGGTATTATAATTCAGGAGGAAGTGTATTTATTGCCATAGCCAGTGGCGAAGGAGAGAGCTTCAGGAACAGTCTTTATAGTGTTGAGCTAAACGATAATAACAGATATCAGCATTTTCTGGAAGAGAAGCTTGAAATGGGAACCAAGGTTTATGTAATGGCAAGGTTTGTGAACGGTAAAATACTGTTGGCGCAGTCCTTTACAGTAACAGCGGGCAGACCTAATACACCCACACTTCTTAGGGATATTACCAATACCGATAAAGAGGTTAAGGTGTCTGCGGCTAAGGATTGCGAAATCACACTTACTATCGGTAAGAAGACCTATACTACTAATGAATATATTTATGACGAGTTATCAGGTCAGTATATTTATACCCTGGCAACGGATCGTGATGTTTCAGGTACGTCGGTAACCGTAACATCAACTAATGAATCCGGAACCAGTGATCCATTGATAACCCAGCTTGTAAAGGTTTCACCGGACCCTCCGACAGTTAATACCGTATACGAGGGGGATAAGATAATATCCGGTTCCATAGAACTTCTGGGTGATGATGCTGATACACAAACCAAGGTATATGCTCAGATAGGCAGTAAAACCTACAAAGGAACCGTTGAAGGCAATGGTGACTTCACCATTAAAATTCCTGCTCAGAAGGAAGGTGCCGCAATCAAGCTGTGGGGCGTTAACAAGGCAGGAAGAGGTCCTTTAATAAAGATTATTGTTAATAAAAAATAGGGTTTTCAATTTAATAATAATGGGGATGTCAAAAACTGACATCCTCATTTTGGTTTTCTATTCTTTGCTATTTACTGTTTAATATTATATAATAGAGGAAGAATATGAAGTTTACTTAAGATTCTTTGAATTTAGATTACAGGAGGACACAATGGAGCTCTGGGATATATATGACAAATTTTTTGTCAAGACCGGAAGAAAGCACGAAAGAGGAAAACCTATTACAGGCGATGATTTTCACCTTATAGTACATATTTATCCCATCAACAGCAAGGGACAGCTGTTAATTCAGAAAAGAGCCGATACAGTCAGCTGGAAGCCCGGATATTGGGCCAGTACAGGAGGCTCGGCGATATCCGGGGATGATGCGTGGACTACATGTCAGAAGGAGCTGTGGGAGGAACTGGGGATTAGGGCCACCCCACAAAACTCATATCTGGCCATGATGTTTCGGAAATATAACAGCTTCTGTGTGATATGGCTTGTAAGAACTGATGTAAGTGTAGAGGAGCTAACGCTACAGCCTGCTGAGGTGACTGAGGCTAGATGGGTAACACGGGAGGAAATCAAAGAGCTGGAAGAGAAGGGGCAATGGATAGGTTATTCCTACATGGATTTCTTATATCATCTAATAGATGAAGAGTTTGGAACCATATGGAAGGATACTACGTCTAATATGTAGCAAAGAGCATATTAATATAAAAGGTTATGGTTCAATGAGAGGGGGAAGTTTTATGAAGAAATACAGAATAACTATAGTTCTTGGTATAATATTTGTTATAGGAATATTATCGGCTGCCTGTGCCAAATATGATAATAAGGCTACTACAGCAGTGAATGAATCATCATATGTATATGACGAAGCAGAGGCACCTAAGCCTGATGCCGACATGGCTGATTTTAATAACGTGACAGGTCTTACGAGTACAACGGAGCTTGTATCGGGAAATACAGCCGACCTGTCTATGGACAAGATTATTACGAAGGTAAACTTAGAGGTTGAGACACAGGATTTCGATGAGCTTATAAACGTAATTAAGGATGAGATATCCAGACTGGGTGGCTATGATGAAAGGACGGATATCAGCGGTAAAAGGTACTATAGTCGAGGTAATTTAAGATATGGTTATATAGTTGCCAGAATTCCTAAGGACCGACTGAAGGAATTTGTTGAGATTGTTAAGGAGAACGGAAATGTGATTAACGAGTCCTCCTCTTCTGACAATGTAACGCTTCAGTATGTAGATACCCAAAGCCGTAAAAAGTCATTGGAGATTGAGCAGGAAAGACTATGGTCACTTTTGGAAAAGGCTGAAAAATTAGAGGATATCGTGACCCTGGAAAGCCGCTTAAGCTCAATACGCCATGAGCTGCAGATGTATGAGACAGAGCTTAGAACAATTGACAACCAGGTGGATTACAGTACGGTTACTATTAATATAAATGAGGTTGAGAGAATGTCACCCTCCACCGAAGAAAAAGAGACTGTCTTTACCAGAATAAAAAATGGTTTTAGTAAATCCATGTATGATATCAGTGAAGGGCTTAAGGACTTCTTCGTATGGTTTGTGGTAAGTCTGCCATATCTCCTTATATGGGCTGTTATTATTATTGTGGTAGTCATAATATCCAGGAAGACATATAAAAGAATCAGTAAAAAAAGAGAGGTTAACCCTAACCCTGGGACGAAAGAAAATCCTCCTATAGAGTAATCAGGGACCATTTTCCGCTTGAGAACCGTCTGAAGCTTACGATCAGCCTAAACATCTGGTCTAAACCCAAGGCAATCCAAGCCCCATATAGACCGAGCCCCATAGGGAAGCATAGCAGCCAGGTAAGAATAGGTCTTATAAGGGCAATGCTGATAAAGGAAGTTACCGCAATATAAGCGGTATCTCCGGCTCCTCTAAGACAACCTGACATTACCACCTGTGAGGTCTGTGCATGGGTACTAAAGGCGGCGAGAATCATAATACTGGAGCCCAAGGCTATAATTGTCTGTTCATCGCTAAAAAGCGAGACTAAGAATCTTCCGCCGAACATAAATACAAAGAATATACAACTGGAAATCATAAATGCAAGCCTTTGACCGGTTTTACCATATATTATGGATAAATCCGGTCTTTTTGCGCCCAGATTCTGGCCTACCAGGGCAGAAGCCGCTATAGACAGTCCGTCTCCGAATGAAAAGGACAGAGATAGTATATTCATACATATTAAATGTGTAGAATATGCCGTAGTACCGAGCCTTGCTATGATAGCCGCATAGGCGAAAAAGCCGATTCTCATAAATACCTGTTCAACAAATGCACTGCTACTAACCTTTAGTATTGGATTCAGTATTTTCCTTTTTAAGGACCATATTGACTTATAATAAAAGTTTAAATAATTATTCCTTCTGAATAAGGTGGCGACTGATATAATAAATGCCACACAGACACCCATAGTAGTAGCTATGGCAGCTCCTGCAACCTCAAGTCTCGGGAATATACCAATACCGTTAATTAAAAGATAGTTAAAGACTATGTTAACCATATTACTGGATATATTTGTCCACATTGCTATCTTTGTTTTTCCACAGCCCCTTTGTGCCGCATTAATCGTAAGGGTAAGAGACTGAAACGGGATACCGAACATGATAATTCGTAGATAGTTCATGGCATCATTAATATAGGTATCCTCCGCCCCGGCAAATAATAAAATCGGCTTCGCAAAAATATATCCCAGAAAAGCCATGGTAAGTGAGACCATGGTGGCAAGCAATATACCTGACCGTAATGTATTATTGGCACCTGCGCGGTCCTCCTGTCCCTTTCTTCTCGCGGACACAGCCGTGATACCTACATTCAATGAGAATATTACAGCCAACAATATAAATTTTGGTTGATTTGTTATACCTACCGCCGCAATAGCCTTTTCGCCCAAACTACCGACCATCATGGTATCAATAGCACTGACGAGTCCGACAAGAAGTGCTTCCAGTGCCGAAGGCCAGGCAATTTTTAAAAAATTGCTATAAACCGTTTTTGTCTGTGGCAAATCTCCTACAATTTGATTAGGCTTTATCATACCACTAACCGTAAAAAAATTTTTCATTTTATCCATCTCCAATTCAGGTCAAAACCAAGTAGGTCGTCATCTAATAAAAATAATTAATATGAATGATTATATCATTATAGAATAATAAATCAAGAAATTGCAATAGAATATATATCATACATTCATCTGATAGAATTGCCTTTTTTGATATAAAATGATAAAATATTTTAAAAGAATATAAGGAGGAAGAATTTATGAAAATACCTACCCCACATATCGGAGCTAAGACCGATGATATAGCTAAAACAGTCCTAATGCCCGGAGACCCGTTACGGGCTAAATTTATTGCGGAGCATTATCTGGAGGACCTGGTATGCTTTAATACTATAAGAAATATGCTTGGCTATACAGGAACATATAAGGGTAAAATGGTTTCTGTCATGGGAAGTGGAATGGGCATGCCGTCTATTGGAATTTATTCGTATGAACTTTATAATTTTTATGATGTGGATAATATTATAAGGATTGGTTCTGCCGGTGGTATAGCAGACGATATAAAATTAAGAGACATCGTTATAGGTATGGGAGCATCCACCAACTCCGATTTTGCGACTCAATATAAGCTGCCGGGAACATTTGCTCCTATAGCGGATTTCGGACTTCTTCGTAAGGCTGTGGAGACGGCCGAAAAGCTGGGAATCAAGACGGTTGTCGGCAATATTCTTTCCTCAGACACCTTCTATGATGACAATTCCGAGGCAAATTCGGCGTGGAAAAAGATGAATGTTCTTTGTGTTGAGATGGAAGCGGCAGCCTTATATATGAATGCTGCCAGAGCCGGAAAGAAGGCACTGTGTATTCTGACTATATCCGACCATGTATTTACGGGTGAAGCCTTATCGGCTGAGGACAGGCAGAATACATTCCGTGATATGATGGAAATTGCTTTAGAGCTTGCTTAAGACTTATTATAATATGAAAGGTGGTAGGAGTATTGGATAAAAAGGATATATTTCGTAGGGTTGATCATACCCTGCTTACACAGACAGCGACATGGGATGAGATAAAGCAGATATGTGATGATGCCATTGCCTATGAGGTGGCATCAGTCTGCATACCTCCCTCCTATGTTAAAAGAGTAAAGGAATATGTGAAGAATAAAATGGCGGTCTGTACCGTTATCGGTTTCCCCAATGGTTATCAGACTACTGAGGTTAAAGTATTTGAAGCTAGAAACGCGATAGAAAACGGTGCAGATGAGATCGATATGGTTATAAATATCGGTGCGGTTAAGGACAGAGAATGCCATAAAATAATTGATGAAATCAAACAGATAAAGGCCGTATGCGGTGACCGCATACTGAAGGTAATCATAGAAACCTGCTTATTAACCGACGAAGAAAAAATAAGGATGTGTGAGGTCGTAACAGAAGCAGGAGCTGATTTTATAAAGACGTCCACAGGCTTTTCCAAGGCAGGTGCCACATTTTACGATGTTGAACTGTTTGCTAAGCATATCGGTGAAAACGTAAAGATTAAGGCTGCCGGAGGTATAGCATCCTTTGATGATGCAGAGAAATTCATAAATCTCGGAGCCGAAAGACTGGGTACCAGTAGAATAATTAAATTGGCCAAGAACCAGGATGCAACGGGATACTAAAGGAGGAATTATGATGAAGCCTGATAAAGAACAGGTTCATAGCTTGATTCGCCATGAAAAGGGAGAGCTTTTGGCAAAAAATGAGTTGGTAAGCCGCTCCGTCATACGGAATTTAATCAGGGAAGCGATTCTGGCCATGGAGAATGCATATATACCTTATTCGAATTTTCGCGTTGGTTCCGCTTTACTGACGGCTAAACAGAAAATATATACAGGATGTAATATAGAAAATGCCGCATTAACTCCTACCAACTGTGCTGAAAGAACAGCATTTTATAATGCAATCAGTGACGGTGTAAGGAATTTTGCTGCAATTGCCATTGTAGGCGGTAATGATGGTATTATTACCGATTACTGTCCGCCCTGCGGTGTATGTCGTCAAGTGATGAGGGAGTTTGTGGATCCTCATAGGTTCCTCGTAATACTGGCGAAATCTGAGGAAGATTACCTGGTATATTTCTTAGAGGAACTGCTGCCTTTGGGCTTTGGACCCGATTATCTGAATAAGCAGGACTGAATAGTTCGATGGTTTTATAATTATTTACTTTTATAATTATTAGATAAAGTAATGAATACGGGATGTTTACTTCTTTTAAAGAGATAAGGGGTATGATATACTTTATCTAAATAGCTTGTACCGTAAGCGGATAAAGCTATATGCGAATTTACCGGAAAGGAATGGATTAGAATGTACTCATTTGAAGATGTGAAAGCTTTTGACCCAGAAATAGCCAATGCAATATCCCTCGAGAATGACAGGCAGAGTGAGCATATTGAGCTTATAGCTTCAGAGAATTTCGTCAGCAAAGCTGTGATGGCGGCCATGGGAAGCCAGTTAACCAATAAATATGCAGAGGGATATCCCGGCAAGAGATATTATGGCGGTTGCGAATTTGTGGATATAGCTGAAAATCTTGCCATTGATCGTGCTAAGAAGCTTTTTAATTGTACCTATGCCAATGTTCAACCCCATTCGGGTGCTCAGGCTAATATGGCTGTATTTTTTGCATTACTAAAGCCGGGGGATACAGTTATGGGAATGAATCTTAACCATGGTGGTCATTTAACCCATGGAAGCCCGGTTAATATAAGCGGTAGCTATTTTAAGATTGTCCCTTACGGTGTAAATGATGACGGCTATATAGATTACGATGAGGTTAGAAGGATTACTTTGGAAAGCAAACCGAAGTTAATCATTGCGGGTGCGAGTGCCTATGCAAGGAAGATAGATTTTAAGCTGTTCAGAGAAATTGCCGATGAAGTAGGGGCATATCTTATGGTGGATATGGCTCATATTGCAGGTCTTGTGGCAGCTGGTTATCACGAAAGTCCGATACCTTATGCCCATGTTACCACTACTACAACCCATAAGACCTTAAGAGGGCCAAGAGGCGGAATGATTCTTTCCAGTGAAGAGTTCGCAAATAAGCATAAACTGAATAAGTCCGTGTTCCCCGGAATTCAAGGAGGACCATTGATGCATGTAATTGCAGCAAAGGCAGTATGCTTTAAGGAGGCTCTCGAACCGAGCTTTAAGGACTATGCCAGAAGAATAATCGAGAATGCACAAGCTCTTGCCGGCGGATTAATTAACAGAGGATTTAATCTTGTATCCGGTGGTACTGATAATCATCTGATGCTGGTCGACCTTCAGAACATGGGTGTTACCGGTAAGGATGCAGAGAAGCTTCTTGAGAAGGCTAATATTACCTGTAACAAAAATACGGTTCCCAATGATCCGGCTTCACCGTTCATAACCAGTGGAATCCGTTTGGGCACCGCGGCTGTAACCACCAGAGGTTTAGGTATCGAGGATATGGATATTATTGCCGAGGCAATTTACCTTCTGATTAAGGATGCTAAGGCCAATAAGGATAAAGCCATTAAAATGGTTAAAGGCCTTACGGATAAATATCCCCTATATTAATAATGATATTTTATGGATAAAAAAGAATGAGACTGACCGGTATATGGTTCAGTCTCTGCTTTACTTAAAAAGTACTTTATAATATTATATACAATCATATCTTTTTACAAAGCATATTCCTATGGCTCCCGGTCCTGTGTAGGTACCGATAGTAACACCAATCTGAAAAATCGGATAGTTTAGCTTTCTTTCAAGAAAGTCTTCAAGCTTTTTTTCCAGATAGTGAGCATCATCTATGGTAGTGGCATTTGCTATACAGAATTCGTAGTCGGCCGGATTCTCAGCTGTTTCATTAAAATACTCCTGAAGCATTTCAAATACCTTATCCAGCGATTTTTTTCTGCCGCGAATATTCGAATATGGTATGAGTTCGGCTTCCTTTAGCTGAATAAGAGGCTTCAAGGCTATCATATCTCTTGCTAGGGATATTACCTTGCCTATTCTTCTTCCCTTAGCCAGATATTCCAAGGTATTTACTGTGAACATAATCCTTGCGGTGGTTTTTAGCAAATTAGCCTTATGAGTAGCCTCCTCCAGCGACAGACCCGCCTTCTTCATGGCGGCTATCTGCATAAGCAGGATTCCCTGACCGCCCGTAGCCTGGATACTGTCAATAATAGATATATTGACATCGGGATATTGCTCCTCAAGTATATGCTTTGCATTTAACGCAGACTGATATGATCCACTGAACTTCTGAGTCAGACACAGGCACAGGATATCATTACCTTCTTTTAGAGAAGGAGTGAACATAGAAATATAATCCTGAACGGAAGGAAGAGAGGTTTTTGCGTAGACCTTTTTTGAGGTAAGAGTTCTATAAAACTCCTCCTTGGTAATATCCACATTTTCCTTATAATAATTCTCCTGATCAAAACTAACATAAAAAGGTATTAGTTTAATTTGATGCTCCTGCAGCAGATTTTCAGGTAAATCGCATGAGGAATCGCTAAATATTTGATATGGCCTCATTAACAACCCTCCCTTGTGTCGTGGTTTTCATTACTACATCTATTGTATATTATGGTCTGCTATTATTCAATAGAAATTAATATTTGTCCCATAAGCAAATATAAGATATACTGTACTTAATTAATTAAGAAAGTTGGGAAGTAATGTCGTTTAGTTTATATATTACAGAAAAACCGAGTGTGGCATTAGAATTTGCCAAAGCACTGAAAATATCGGGAAAAAGACAGGATGGCTTTATAGAATCCGGAGACAGTATAGTTACCTGGTGTGTGGGTCATCTTGTAACCATGAGTTATCCTGAGGCTTATGATCCGTCATATAAGAAATGGAGGATGGAGCCTCTGCCTTTTCTTCCAAAGGAATTTAAATATGAAGTCATACCAAATGTAAAGAAACAGTTTCAGATAGTAAAAGGACTTTTGAACCGGAAGGATGTAAGTACCATCTATGTATGTACGGACTCGGGACGGGAAGGAGAATATATATATCGTTTGGTCGATCAGATTGCTAAGGTTCCTAATACCAAGATAAAAAAGAGAGTATGGATTGATTCTCAGACAGAGGAAGAAATACTTAGAGGAATCAGAGAGGCAAAACCGCTTAGTGCGTATGATAATCTGTCAAATGCCGCCTATCTTCGGGCTAAGGAAGACTACCTGATGGGAATTAATTTTTCAAGAATTCTCACTCTTAAATATGGGAATTCCATTCAGGGTTTTCTAAACAACAGGAAATGGTCTGCAATCTCTGTCGGACGGGTAATGACCTGTGTACTGGGTATGGTCGTAAGAAGGGAACGAGAAATCAGAAGTTTTGTAAAGACACCGTTCTATCGTGTTCTTTCTTCCTTTGACTTAAGCACCGAAGGGTACACGGGAGAATTTACAGGAGAGTTTCGGGCAATAGAGGGGTCAGCCTATTATAATTCACCATTGTTATATAAAGAAAACGGTTTTCTTCAAAGAAATTCGGCGGTAATGCTAATAAATCAGCTGGCAAAGGAGATTCCCTCTTATAAAGATGACGGTACATGGAATAGAGAAATGAAATCAGAAAATCAGCTGATGGGGGATATTAAACGGCTGGAAAATAAGAAAGAGACCAAGAATCCTCCCTTATTATACAATCTGGCTGAGTTACAGAACGACTGCTCCAGGATGTTTAAAATAAGCCCTGATGAGACCTTAAAAATCGTACAGGAGCTATATGAAAAGAAGCTGGTTACATATCCAAGAACAGATGCCAGAGTCTTATCAACCGCTGTGGCTAAGGAGATATATAAGAACATAAAGGGACTTCAAAGCCATCAAAAATTCAGTATGTTTGCTGATAAGATTCTTAAAAATGAAGCGTATAAGGGTATAGAAAAGACCAGGTATGTTAATGACGGGAAAATTACGGATCACTATGCTATTATACCCACGGGACAAGGACTTAGTGCTCTTGGAAGCGTATCCGCTACGGCTCAGAAGGTATATGAGGCGATAGCCAGGCGTTTCTTAAGTATTTTTTATCCCGCCGCCGTATATCGCAGAATTAATATTATAGTGGAGATTGAAAAGGAATTCTTTGTTTCGACTTTTCGTGTGTTGGAGAAAGAGGGATATTTTGAGGTGGCAGGTAATCCCTCGTCCTCCAGGGATAAGCAAAGTAATATGGACAGGAAAGATAAGCAGACAGATACTGAGGAGAACGAAGAACAGGAGGAGGATACCCGGGACCGAGCCTTTATAGATGCTGTAAAGAGCCTAAGAAAGGGTATGAAACTCCATGTGAACAGTCTTTCCATAAAGGAAGGGGAAACATCTGCTCCAAAGAGATACAGTTCGGGTACATTGATTCTGGCCATGGAGAATGCAGGACAGCTAATAGAGGATGAGGAGCTAAGGGAACAGATTAAAGGCAGCGGAATAGGAACAAGTGCCACGCGGGCAGAGATACTGAATAAGTTGGTTAAGATTTCATACTTAAATTTAAATAAGAAGACGCAGATAATCACACCTACTTTATTAGGAGAATTAATATATGAGGTAGTGAATGCTTCGATTCGCTCCCTTCTTAACCCTGAGCTTACTGCCAGCTGGGAAAAGGGACTTACCTATGTTGAGGATGGCAAGATATCAAATGATGAATACATGGAAAAGCTGGAGGGCTTTGTGGCACGCATGGTAAACGGTGTAAAGGAACTGAATAATCAGACTGTTATGATTAATGCCTTCAGGCATGTGGCATCATTTTATAAATAATTATAATGGTAAGTATTTTTTAATGACAGAAAAAATATATTGTGATAATATATCATCACACCAATCCTAATGGTGTCAATCACTAAGAAAGGTATGAGAAACAATGAATATTATCGTAAAGCAGGATTATATACAAATGAGTAAATGTGCTGCAGAGCATATAGCCGAACTAATTAAGAAAAAGCCCAATTGCGTAATCGGTTTTGCAACCGGTGGAACACCTATCGGAACATATCGTGAGCTAATCCGTATGCATAAGGAAGGGCTGGATTTTTCCGGTGTTACAGCGTTCAATCTGGATGAGTACTATGGTTTAGGAATAGACCTGACCAAACCATATTCTCAGGACCAAAGCTATACCAGATTTATGTATGAGGAGCTTTTTAAACACATAAATATAAAAAAAGAAAATATACATATTCCTGACGGAACGACCAAGAATCCCGAGCAATTTTGTAAAGAATATGAGGAAGCGATAAAGGAAGCGGGTGGAATCGACCTACAGTTATTGGGTATAGGTGGAGACGGTCACTGGGCATTCAATGAGCCCGGTTCACCCCTTGATTCCAGAACAAGAATAGAGAAGCTGAGCGAACAGACTCTGGAGGATAATTACGAAGCCTTTTATAAGGGTGCAGGCTTTACGAGGGAACAGATGCCAAAGTATGCCATAACCATGGGAATAGGCACTATCCTTGATGTAAGAAGCATACTTATGATTGCAAACGGTTATAAAAAAGCCAGAGTAGTTGCTGAGGCTTTGGAAGGTCCTATTACAAATCAGATAACCGCATCGGCTATCCAGATGTATAAGGGAGAGGCTACGGTAATTCTGGACGAGGAAGCTGCATCAATGCTTGGCAGATTAAAACGTTCCGACTCGGTTTCGTAAAATATACAAAATTTACCAAGTACCAGGTACGGTTTTGGTTGAAAGGGGGAAAATATGGATCGACTTAAAATAAAGTCCTTACTTAACCTAAATGAGACAATATCCGCTGATGTATTCGAAAGGTGCACTTATCCGTGGGAGGTACTGCCTCTTATTAAGAATGAGATTTTGCGGATCGGTCCCACACTCGATAAAGAGGAATATAATCAGATAGGCGAGAACATATGGGTCGCAAAATCTGCTAAGGTGGCACCAAGTGCTTCAATAAACGGACCGGCTATTATATGTAAGAACGCTGAAATTAGGCATTGCGCCTTTATACGTGGGAATGCCATTGTCGGTGAAGGAGCTGTGGTAGGAAATTCTACCGAGCTGAAGAATGTTATATTATTTAATTATGTTCAGGTCCCTCATTTTAATTATGTGGGTGACTCTATCCTTGGATGCCGTTCTCATATGGGGGCCGGCAGCATTACATCTAATGTTAAATCGGATAAAACCCTAGTTAAGTTGGCATATGGGGATGATAGAATAGAAACGGGATTAAAGAAATTTGGAGCCATACTGGGAGACAATGTAGAGGTGGGATGTAATACCGTTTTAAATCCCGGAAGTGTTGTCGGAAGAAATTCAAACATTTATCCTCTGTCTATGGTAAGAGGGTATGTGCCGGCTAACAGTATTTATAAGAAGGCGGGAGAAATAGTGTCTAAGCGCACAAGTTAAACGAGTTTAAGGGTTTTATTAAATTACTACTGGACTTATAGATTGATTTGTGCGAAAATATGTTAAGGAAATAACAAAGAAAAGCCAATAATACGTTGCGGATATTTCCGCGACGTTATTAAAGTAAAAAGCATAGAAATATGCAAACTATGTAAACTGAAAGGAGTTTCAACAACATGATTTATTCACATGAAGTAAAAATGATGTGTCCGGTTGCTCAGGGTGTTAACCATGGAGCAGCGCCTATTCCTGAAGAAGCAAAATGGGTTAAGGCTAAGGAAGTAACCGATATCTCCGGTTTTACTCACGGTATAGGTTGGTGTGCACCTCAGCAGGGTACCTGTAAGCTAACACTAAATGTTAAGGAAGGAATAATTCAGGAAGCATTAATAGAGACAATAGGATGCTCAGGGATGACTCATTCCGCCGCTATGGCATCTGAGATATTACCCGGAAAGACAATTCTGGAAGCCTTAAATACTGACCTGGTATGTGACGCTATTAATACTGCAATGAGAGAGCTTTTCCTACAGATTGTATATGGTCGTACCCAGAGTGCATTTTCTGAGAACGGTCTTCCAATCGGAGCAGGCTTAGAGGATTTAGGTAAAGGTCTTCGCAGTCAGGTTGGTACTATGTATGGAACCCTTGCAAAAGGTCCTCGCTATCTTGAGATGGCAGAGGGATATGTGACCGATATAGCTCTTGATGAGAATAATGAAATTATCGGCTATAAGTACATAAGCATTGGCAGGATGATGGATTTCATCAAAAAGGGTGATGATGCTAATACTGCACTCGAAAAGGCCAGAGGGCAATATGGCCGTGTAGATGATGCTGTTAAGCTTATTGACCCAAGATGCGAATAATATAAGGAGGATACATACAATGGCTTTATTTGAATCATATGAAAGAAGAATAGATAATATAAATTCCGTATTAAAAAGCTACGGTATTTCATCCATAGAAGAGGCAGAGAAAATAACCAAGGATGCCGGGCTTGACGTGTATAATATGGTAAAGGGAATTCAGCCTATCTGTTTTGAAAATGCCTGCTGGGCATATACGGTAGGTGCGGCTATCGCAATCAAAAAGGGTGCGAGAAGAGCGGCTGATGCTGCGGCTGCTATAGGTGAAGGTTTACAGGCATTCTGTATTCCCGGATCTGTTGCTGACCAAAGAAAGGTTGGTCTGGGACACGGCAACCTTGGAAAGATGCTGCTGGAGGAATCCACCGAATGCTTTGCATTCTTAGCAGGGCATGAATCCTTTGCAGCTGCTGAGGGTGCAATCGGTATTGCACAGTCAGCTAATAAGGTTAGAAAGAACCCCCTTAGAGTTATACTTAACGGTCTTGGTAAGGATGCCGCTCAGATTATCTCCCGTATCAATGGATTTACATATGTGGAAACCAAAATGGATTATCAAAAAGGTGAAGTGAAAGAGGTTATGCGTAAGTCCTATAGTAAGGGTGACAGGGCTGCTGTTAACTGCTATGGTGCCGACGATGTTACTGAAGGTGTTGCAATAATGCATAAGGAGCATGTGGATGTATCCATAACAGGTAATTCCACGAATCCGACAAGATTTCAGCATCCTGTAGCGGCAACATATAAGAAGGAATGTATAGAACAGGGTAAGAAATACTTCTCTGTTGCTTCCGGTGGCGGCACAGGAAGAACCCTTCATCCCGATAACATGGCAGCAGGACCCGCTTCCTATGGTTTGACCGACACAATGGGAAGAATGCACTCCGATGCTCAGTTCGCAGGTTCATCATCGGTTCCGGCTCACGTTGAGATGATGGGACTTATCGGAATGGGTAATAACCCGATGGTCGGAGCAACAGTTGCCGTAGCGGTCAGCATTCAACAAGCTGCCGAGGCAAACCGTTTCTAATAATTTAACTGTATGTATATAAGGAGATGTTTAAAGCATCTCCTTTAATTTTTTGTTACAAAAAATCACTATTGTATAAATTATATTCTACCCTTATACTTATAGTAATTAATGCCAATGTCATATTTTATTTATATAATAATCGGCATAATATAAAAGAAATTAAGGAAACTAAAGTTGGGTGTATAACGGTATATTTTAATTATTGATAAAAGGAGTGACAAGCTATGAATAAAGCTGATGGAATGAATTATGCACCAAAGGGTAGGCCTAGCCCGGTAGTTAAGGATGGAGAATTTTGTATTGCGGCAATTGCTTTAGATCACGGTCATATATACGGAATGTGTAACGGTCTGACGGAGGCGGGAGCAAGGTTAAAATGGGTTTACGACCCCGACAGAGAAAAGGTAGAGAAATTTGTATCGGCATTTCCCGGAACTAAGATTGCTTCTGGCGAGGAGGAAATATTAAACGATCCCGAGGTAAAGCTTGTTTGCTCAGCCGCGGTTACGAGTAAGCGTTGTGAGTTAGGTCTTAGGGTCATGGAAGCGGGAAAGGATTACTTTACCGACAAAGCACCTCTGACGACTCTTTCACAGCTTGAAGCCGCCAAGGAGATGGTTAAGAAGACAGGCAGAAAGTACATGGTATATTACAGTGAGCGTATTCATGTTGAAGCGGCTGTATTTGCAGGACAGTTAATAGAAGAGGGTGCCATCGGTAAGGTCATACAGGTAATAGGATTAGGACCTCACAGACTTAATGCAAAGAGCCGTCCTGATTGGTTCTTTATTAAGGAGTTTTACGGAGGAATCCTATGCGATATCGGAAGCCATCAGATAGAACAGTTCTTATACTATACAGGTGCTAAGGGAGCAACCGTGGTAAAAAGTCAGATTGCCAATTACAACAATCCTGAGCATCCTGAGTTGGATGATTTTGGTGATGCGCTTTTGATCGCGGATAATGGGGCTACCAATTACTTTAGGGTAGACTGGTTTACGCCTGACGGACTCAGTTCCTGGGGTGACGGCCGTACATTCATACTGGGAACGGAAGGATATATAGAGCTTAGGAAATATCTGAATGTAGGTATGCATGACGGTTCCTCTAATCATGTGTTCCTGGCTAACAAACAGGTGGAAAAGCATTTTGAGGTTACCGGTAAGGTAGGGTTTCCTTACTTCGGACAGTTAATACTTGACTGCATTAACCGTACCGAGAACGCCATGACACAGGAGCACGCATTTTTGGCGGCAGAGCTAAGCGTAAGGGCACAGATGCAGGCAACTAAGATAATGTAAATTTACCAGTCAAAGAAAGGATATAATTTATGTTAAATGTAGCAATAGTCGGAACAGGAAATATTGCACCTGCCCATATCGATGGGTTATTGGAGTTTTCAGATAGATGTAAGATTGTTGCACTCTGTGATATTTTTCCCGAGAAGGCAGAGGCAATGAAGAAAAAGTATAATCTGGAATGTGAGATTTTTGATGACCACGAGAAGATGCTGGCTTCCGAGTTAAGGATTGATCTTGTTCATGTATGTACACCTCCGTATGTACATGCGGAGATAGCCATCAACTCTATGAATGCAGGTAAGCATGTAATAGTAGAAAAGCCTATGGCTACCTGTCTTGCAGAATGTGATGACATGTTGGAGGCAGAAAGAAGAAATAATGTGGTAATGTCCTGTATAGCACAAAACCGTTTCAGAAATTCCATATATAGATTAAAGAAAACGGTGGATAGCGGTCTTACCGGTAAAATATGCTGTGCCCATGTCAATTCATATTGGTGGCGCGGACACAGCTATTATGATTTGTGGTGGAGAGGTCTTTGGGAGAAGGAAGGCGGAGGACCCACCCTCAATCATGCTGTGCATCATATTGATATGATAAATTGGATTGAAGAATCCTTACCCGAGGAGGTAACAGCCATGCTTGCAAATGTGATGCATGACAATTCCGAGGTCGAAGATATATCCATTGCCGTGCTTCGATATAAGAACGGAAGCCTTGCTCAGGTTATCAGCTCCGTGGTACATCACGGAGAAGAACAGGGTATTGTGTTACAGTGTGCAGATGCTAAGATTTCTGCTCCCTGGGATGTAAAGGCCGAGCTGTCAAGACCCAATGGCTTTCCGATAGAAGGAGGTAATAAGGAGCTGATAGCCAAGCTGGAGGAATACTATGCATCTATTCCCGAGCTTAAGCATGAGGGACATACCGGACAGATCGAGGATGTTATAAACGCTATCGAGAAAGGCACCAGACCCTTAATTACCGGTACAGACGGACGAATGACTATAGAGCTGATTACCGCCATCTATAAGGCCGGCTGTAAAAAAGAAATAGTAAGACTTCCATTATCTAAGGATGATGATTTTTATACATTTGAAGGTCTTCTTAAGAATGTCGTCCGTTTCTATGAGAAGGGTACTGCAGTAGAGAATTTGCCATCCGATGAAATATCTCTGGGTAATTATAAATAATGTTATTTAGGAGCAAATTATGGAGAAAGTACGAATAGGGGTTATAGGTATAGGGAATATGGGCAGCGCCCATGCGGTCAGTATATATAATGGGAAGGTGGATAATCTTAAACTGACTGCAGTATGTGATATTGATGACAGAAGACTACAGTGGGCCTCGCAGACATTCGGTGAGGAGGTTGCTCTTTATTCGGATTATCATCTGCTGCTAAAAGGCGGACTTGTTGATGCAATACTGATTGCGACTCCCCATAGCCTACATCCTATTATTGCTATTGCCGGGTTCGCTTCCGGTCTTCATGTATTAACAGAAAAACCGGCAGGAACCAACGCCCTGGATGTCAGAAGGATGAATGAGGCGGCAAATAAATCCGACAGAGTATTCTGTATCATGTATAATCAGAGAACCAATCCTCTGTTTGCCCGATTAAAGAGGATGGTTGAGGATGGCGATCTTGGTCAGATGAAGCGGTTTGTTTGGATTGTAAACAATTGGTATAGAACACAGGCATACTATGATTCGGATTCATGGAGAGCATCCTGGAGCGGTGAAGGAGGAGGCATATTATTAAATCAATGCCCTCATAATTTGGATATCTGGCAATGGATTACAGGCATGCCTAAAAAGATAAGAGCATTTTGTAAATACGGACAATACCATAATATAACCGTAGAGGATGACGTAACTATTCTTGCACAGTACTCCAATGATGCCACTGCGACATTTATCAGTTCAACCGGTGAATATCCGGGAACCAATAGAATTGAATACTCCGGCACAAGGGGAAAGGCAGTTATAGAGGAGGGTAAATTAAAGATTTATCGTCTGGAAGAAGATGAAAGGGATTTTTGTTTTAGTTCAAGAAAGGCATTTCCGGATGTTAAGGTACATTATGAGGAGTATCCTCAGCAGGAGCCTGAAACAGGACATATAGGAATATTACAGAATTTCACGAACGCAATATTATTTGGTGAGACATTGCTGGCACCTGGAATTGAAGGTATATATGGACTTACCATCAGCAATGCGGCATATATGTCGGATTGGATGGACCGTTGGATTGATTTGCCTATGGATGAGGATTTGTATTGGCATATGCTATCTGAAAAGCAGTCACAGGACAATAAAATCAAAGGAGATAATTCTGAAGAAAGACCAAAGGGTGAGTACAGCGAACGATGGAAGGTGAGATGGTAGAAATTATCCGAATATTTGACATGTTTTAACATCTAAATTATAATTTACCTAAGAAATTCAGTATAGAGAAGTGATACCAAAAATACGAGGAGTACATAGGATGAAGAACAATAATGTTAAAAGGGATAATAAAGTAAAATTGATGAATGCACCCAATGCCAATTATGCGTTAAGGATTTCTATAATCTATTTGATTTTTGGCGGTATATGGGTCTTCCTATCTGATACACTTTTGGAATTTCTTCTGCCTGAGATTGAAAAATACAGATATTTTCAGACATTTAAGGCAATAATATTTATTCTTTTTACCACTGTTTTAGTCTATGTTCTTCTAAGGTATCACATTGGACTGTGGCGTATTGAGTATGATAAGAAGGAAAAAGCTTATCAGGAACTGAAGAGCACACATGCGGAATTGGTAACTCTCGAGTCTGAGCTTATCTATCAAAAGAAGCTGAATGAGAGTATTATCATGGAAGCGCCAACCATTATTATGACCTGGGATGATACGGGTAAAATCCTATCAATAAATCCTTTTGGTGAAAAGGTTACGGGTTATAAACAGGAAGAACTTTTTATTTTAGGCTGGGATGCACTTGTTCCCGATGATAGGTACCTGATGGCACGGGATACATATTTTGAAATCAAAAGCAAGGACGGTATGCTTAATTACGACGGCCCCATAACCACCAAAGACGGGAAAAGGATAGACATCCTTTGGAGCAGTAAGATATTATACCCACAGGCAGGTGAGGGGGGCAATATATATGTGTCCATCGGAACGGATATAGAGGAACGTAAAAAGTATGAAGAGCAAATCAAGAATTTAGCCTATTATGACTCACTGACCAAGCTTCCTAACAGGTTTAAGTTTGAGAGGGAAATAACCAAGTATATAAAAAAGAAAAATAAAGGCTTTATGATAGCTTATATGGATATTGATAATTTTAAGAATATTAATGACTCCATAGGGCATCAGGCGGGTGATATATTCCTTAAATATTTTGCCGAGACATTAGTCGAGCAGGTAGAAAAAAATGCCTTTGTGGCAAGACTTGGCGGAGATGAATTTGCCGTTTTATATGATTGTAATTCCAGGACTGAGATTTTGGATAAGGTTGAGAATCTTCTTGCACACACCAATAGGATATGGTCCTATAATAACAGATTCTTCTATATATCAATCAGTGTCGGTATAGTTATGTATCCAGAGCACGGAGACAGTTCATTAGAACTTTTAAAGAATGCCGATATAGCCATGTATGCGTCAAAAAGAGAGGGAAGAAACAGGATAATCTTCTATCAGGATGATTTGTTGGAGGAGAATACCCGATTTGCGGATATGGCTAATTACCTGCAGGAGGGTATTGACCAGGATCAGTTTTACTTGGTATACCAGCCGCAATACAGGCTGAGCGACAGAAGCCTAATAGGTATTGAGGCGTTGCTTCGTTGGGAGCATCCAACTGAAGGGTTTATTTCTCCCGCTGAATTTATTCCCACTGCAGAAAGGACAGGACAGATTTATAGATTGGAGAAAATGGTTATCAGTAAGGCCTTAGAGCAGAAAAAAACATGGGAGCAGCAGGGCTTTACGGATATCAGTATGTCAATAAATCTATCCACAAGAACTCTTACCAGCGAGATTAATTTCAGCGAATGGGAACAGATTCTGTTAGATTATAAAGTGGATTATTCGAAGATTATCATAGAAATTACCGAGACTGCCGATATTATGGAAGTCGATAGTGTTATACAACGATTGAACAGGTTGAAGGAAAGAGGAATAAGAATTGCTCTTGATGATTTCGGTACAGGATATTCTTCGCTGAATTACCTGAAGAAGCTGCCGATTGATATAATAAAGCTGGACAGAAGCTTTATTCATGCCATTACAGATGATGGTGTCGATACTCTATTGATTAAGAATATATTAACAATGGCCAAAGATTTAGGATATGAGGTTATCGCAGAGGGAATAGAGACAAATGAGCAAATGCAGATTTTAGTTAATTATAACTGTGGTGGAGGTCAGGGATTTCTATTAAGCAAACCTCTGTCTGAAGATAATGTCAGCCTTCTTCTGGAAAAAATCTCATAGAAGCTATAAAGGACTGGCTGTTCGCTATATAGGAGGTAGACAATGAAGAAAGGCATTATTTTCATAGCTATTGGTATTATACTCTTGGCTGTTGATTTAAGAGTACCTATGGGGGAGGCTTATCCGCCCATAGAAATCATAGAAGATTTAGGAGAATTAATTCAGAACAAGATTATTAATAATTTAATCGGAAAACGTCCGATGATAGATCTAATATCCGATGTTTTAGGTTTTGCTTTTCTTTTTATTGGATCCCTGTTTATAATTAAATACGATAAAAAGATTATTTTGGGTATCTTAATGATACCTATTGCTGTATATTTATATATTACAATAATAAGGCTTCCCTATCATTTTATGCTGCGCGACCTGTACCTAAAGGCGGCTGGATATCATTTCCTTATGGTAATAATAGAGATACTGACAGAGCTGTTCATTATCAAGGCCGTATTGAATACGGTACAGTGTATTCAGACCAAGTGGAATGCAAATGAGCTGCTCGTCGGATGGGTATTGGCTATGATAAGCAAGGCGATTTTATCCGGTATTCATTTTTTCTTTGGAAGAGGAGTCTTTTATTATATTTATTCTCTGGTTTTAATCGGAGCCACGATATATTATCTGAACAGGCTCTATGTGATAACCAAGTTTAAACTGGAGGGAAATTCATGACAAGGAAAGAATTTAAAGAGCTTACAGAATCCAAAATAGTAATTCTCGATGGATCCACCGGAGTCAACCTACAGAAACAGGGGATGGCCCCCGGTATATGTCCGGAGAAGTGGATGGTCGAAAATGATGATATAGTTATAAATCTGCAAAGGGAGTTTTTAGAAGCCGGGACAGATATACTTTTTGCGCCCACCTTTACGGCAAACAGAGTCAAATTAAGGGAATATGGATTGGAAGATAAGATTTCTTATTATAACAGAGAGTTGGTTAAGCTAAGTAAGAAGGCTATAGATGCATATCGACAGCAAAGTAAAGACAAAAGAAAGATATATATTGCCGGTGATATTACTATGACAGGTGAGATGGTGGAACCCAACGGTAAGCTGTCATTTGAAGAGCTTGTCAGTATTTATAAGGAACAGGTTCAATTTATTTTGTCTGAAGGAGTAGACCTATTTGTAGTAGAGACAATGATGAGCTTACAGGAATGTAGGGCCGCCTTGCTCGCCGTTCATGAGTTATGCGATCTTCCTGTTATGGTATCCCTGACCTTCCAGGATAATAACCGTACATTATACGGGACTGACCCTGTGACTGCGATTACCGTATTACAGTCGATGAGGGCGGATGCAGTGGGAGTAAACTGCTCCGGTGGGCCTGAGAAGATGCATGATATTATTCGCCAGATGAAAGAGGTTGCATGTGTCCCGCTTATGGCCAAACCAAATGCCGGAATACCATTTCTGAAGGACGAGCAAACGGTGTTCCCAATGGGTCCTGAGGATTTCTCAAAGGAAATGATAAAGCTGGTGTCAGAGGGAGCCGGTATCGTTGGAGGCTGCTGTGGGACCACCGGTGAACACATAAAATTACTGTATGAAACTGTTAAGGATATGTCAATACCGATGGTTAATACCACTCAATATAGAGCGCTTACTACCGAAAAAACCACTGTTCCGATTTCAATCGATGGGAGGGTGATGGTAGTCGGTGAGCGGATTAATCCCACCGGAAAAAAGGCCTTGCAGGCAAGTCTAAGGGCAGGAGAATTTGAACCGATAGCCAATATGGCACAAGAGCAGATCAGTCAGGGAGCGGACTTTCTGGATATCAATGTGGGAATGAGCGGAATTGAAGAGGAAGAGGTAATGCTTGCGGCAATAAAGGAGGTAATCCGTGTCAGTGATGTTCCCCTTGTAATAGATACCAGCAGTCCTGAGGTTATGGAGGCGGCCTTAAGAATTTATCCGGGCAGAGCGCTTATGAATTCCATTTCCCTGGAGAAGGATAAGATAGATAGACTTCTTCCCATAGCAAAAAAATACGGTGCTATGATAATTATTCTGCCTTTATCTGATTCGGGTCTTCCGAAGAGCATTGAGGAGAAAAAGCAGATAATTCATGAGATAATGGATAAGGCTTATGCCATTGGGCTTACCAAGGAGGATATTATAGTAGATGGCCTCGTAAATACTGTGGGGGCCAATCCAAATGCAGCCATAGAAGCCTTAGATACTATACGGTATTGTAAATATGAGCTGGGAGTCGCAACAATAATCGGTCTTTCCAATATATCTTTTGGGCTTCCTCAAAGGCAGTATATCAACAGCAGCTTCTTAGGATTAGCCATACAGGCAGGTCTTACTATGGCTATTGCTAATCCTTCACAGCAGCTTATTATGAATACCGCATTAGCCTCAGATTTACTATTGGCTAAGGAAGGGGCAACAGAAAGATATATAAACAATGTAGCTGAGATTAAGATTCAGGGGAAAGAACAGAAAAAGAGCAATGACATAGCGGATACTGTAGATTTGCCTAGCGGTAAAAAGTCTATCTATGAAGCTGTGATAAAGGGTAACAAGAAGGATATATTAAGATTAATTAAGGAAGAATTGAATATAAATAACTCACCGGGCGATATTATAGATACGGCATTAATACCTGCCATTAATGAGGTGGGTAGATTATATGATTCACAGAAGTATTTTCTTCCACAGCTTATTTCGGGTGCTGAAACAATGAAGATTGCAATCGAGTATCTGGAGCCTATGCTTGCCAAAAACAGAGACAGTTCAGAAAGCAATGGTACAATAGTCATTGCTACGGTATCCGGTGATATTCACGATATTGGAAAGAATTTAGTAGCATTAATGTTAAAAAACCATGGATATCGAGTGATAGATCTTGGTAAGGACGTATCTACAGATGAAATAATCAGAACCGCAAAGGCAGAATCGGCTGATATTATTGCATTGTCAGCATTGATGACTACAACTATGATTGAGATGAAGAAGGTCGTAGAGAAGGCCAAAGAAGCCGCCCTAAATACAAGGATAATTATCGGAGGTGCGGTTATAACTGCACAGTATGCAGAGGAAATCGGAGCTGACGGTTATGCACCGGATGCAGGGGCAGCCGTGGGGTTAGTACGACGCTTAATTAATAATTAATCCGATGACCACGTTATATTTAGCCAGGAGGTATTAGAATGAGTACCAGTGTGGATGTTATTATTCCCGTATATAATCCCGACAATAAACTGTTTCAGCTTCTTTTAAGGTTGGAGAAACAGACTATAAGGCCGAAGAATATTCTTATTTTTCAGACTGTAGATGCCAGTAATGAAATAGAGCCTATTAAGATTCCTGAGAATATGAGCATTAGCCTTAATATTTATTATGTGAATAAAAATGATTTTGACCATGGAGGCACCCGAAGGTTTGGTGCTTCCCAATCAAAAGCAGATATACTTATATATATGACACAGGATGCGATACCTGCAGATAAGTATCTTATCGAAAGGCTTATCCAGCCATATAAGGATTCACAGGTATCTGCCACATATGGAAGACAGCTTGCCAATTCCAAGGCAGATATAATCGAACGCTATACGAGACAATTTAATTATCCCGATGAAAGTCATACTAAATCAATAAAAGATATTGAGACTTTGGGAATAAAGGCATTCTTTTGCTCAAACGTATGTGCTTCCTATAGAAGAGATATATATGAGAAACTGGGCGGTTTCGTAGAGCGAACAATATTTAATGAGGATATGATTATGGCATATACCATGATTAAGGCCGGCTATAAGATATCATATAAGGCCGATGCAAGGGTGATACACTCCCATAATTATTCGTATCTTCAGCAGTTTTCAAGGAATTTTGATTTAGGGGTATCCCATAGGCAGTATGCCGATATATTTCTGGGCGTGAGCTCCGAATCAGAGGGAATCAGGCTTGTTAAGGACACCCTGGGATATCTGATGGAACAAAAGGAATATTTATTAATACCGGACTTAATCATAAGCTCTGGATTCAAATACCTGGGTTACAAATTAGGTGTAAATTATGATAAGCTGCCTAAGAACATGGTCTTGCATTGCTCAATGAATAAGGGCTACTGGAAAGACGGGGTCAGATAAAAATCTTTATTAGGAGAATATGAGATGGCTATGGTTACTATTGTAATGACAACCTATAACGGCGAAAAATACCTGAAGGAGCAAATCGAATCGATTCTTACCTCTACCTATAAGGATTTCGTGCTTTATATTGTTGATGACGGGTCACAGGATAACACCATGAAGATATTAGAGAATTATAGGGAGAGATATCCCGACAAGATAAATATTTATCAGAACGAAGCCAATCTGGGGGTTACCTTGAATTACTTAAATGCCATATGCAGGACCACATCTGACTATATCATGCTATGCGACCAGGATGATGTATGGAAAAAAGATAAAATAGCCAGAACTCTCAAAAGAATAAGGCAGATTGAGGTTCAATTTGGCAAAGAGCTTCCGATAGCCGTGTTTACAGATGCCAATGTTGTTGATGAACAGCTAAACATAATAAATGAATCGTTTTTTAGATCGGGGAGGCTTAATCCTTTGCGAGTTGATCTTCCTCATTTACTGATGGAAAACAAGCTAATTGGCTGCACCGTTATGATAAATCAGGCTGTACGCCGTATTCTGCAAGGTAGCAGCCTCCCTCAAAACGCCAGATTTCATGATGGGTGGCTGGGGCTAATAGCAGCGGCTTTCGGAAAGATTAGTTTTATTAAAGAGCCTACTATCCTATATAGGCAGCATGAAAATAACATAGTCGGAGATAAGGGCTTTATTTCATATATAGCGAGTCGTGTCTGTAATCTCAGAAGGCAGAAGGAAGCCTTAAAGGCTCTTTACCTGCAGGCGGAGGAATTTGCAAGGCTATATAATAATTTATTGGATAATCAGAGGCTGGAGACAATAGTCAGATTCTCAAAACTTAATAAAGAAAATTTTATAAAAAGAAGAATAACCCTTATAAAATATGGATATCTTAAATCAGGAATTATCCGTAATATTGGATTGATTCTTATAGTATAGCAGATACTTGACAAACCGGACTGTAGTTGTTACAATATCATACAATTAAAAATATTTATTTTTATACAGCAGAACTAGCCCCTAGACAGTTGTACTGTGGTGTCGGGGCTATTATTATAAGAAACTTATACACCTGACTGTATAAAGATACATAAGGGAAGGAGAATGCTATGAAACGAATGGTGTTGTCAATTCTGGTAGATAATACAGCCGGAGTATTAAGCCGTGTATCGGGTTTGTTCAGCAGAAGAGGATATAATATTGACAGCTTAACTGTTGGAGAAACTCAGGATCCTGCGATATCAAGAATGACGGTAATGGTACACGGGGACGACCAGATACTTGAGCAAATCAGAAAACAGCTGCAAAAACTGGAGGATGTTATCGAAATTAAGGAGCTGGAAAGCGGAGAATCAGTTACGAGAGAATTGATTTTGGTTAAAGTGAGCGCAAACGGGAAGGACCGTCAGGCGATTATATCCACTGCGGATATATTCAGAGCAAAGATAGTGGATGTTGCCCTTGATTCGCTTATGATCGAGCTCACAGGAAATCAAAGTAAAATAGATGCATTCATTAAATTATTGGAGCCCTTTACGATAATGGAACTGGTACGTACAGGTATTACCGGACTTACAAGAGGATCGGGAGATATAGCAGATTATATTGATTAGTTAAGGTACCAGGTACCAAATAAGTGTCTGGAAACGAAATATAAAATGGAGGATATGAAAAATTATGGCAAAGATTTATTATCAACAGGATTGTAATTTATCATTTTTAGACGGTAAGACTGTAGCAGTTATAGGCTATGGCAGTCAGGGTCATGCACATGCCCTTAATCTTAAGGAATCGGGAATCAATGTGATTATCGGATTATATGAAGGAAGTAAATCCTGGGCTAAGGCAGAGGCGGCAGGTTTTCAGGTATATACAGCCGCAGAGGCTGCCAAGAAGGCCGATATCATAATGATATTAATTAATGATGAAAAACAGGCAAAGCTGTATAAGGAGTCCATCGAGCCTAATCTTGAATCGGGTAATGCATTGATGTTTGCTCACGGTTTTTGCATTCATTTCGGACAGATTATTCCTCCAAAGGATGTAGATGTTATGATGATTGCTCCTAAGGGACCCGGTCATACCGTTAGAAGCCAGTACCTGGAAGGACAGGGAGTTCCCTGCTTGGTTGCAATTCATCAGAATGCAACGGGTAAAGCCCTTGATTTGGCATTGGCATATGCATTGGGAATAGGCGGAGCAAGAGCGGGTGTCCTTGAGACAACCTTTAGAGAAGAGACAGAAACTGACCTGTTCGGCGAACAGGCCGTATTATGCGGCGGTGTTACCGCTCTTATGAAGGCCGGCTTCGAGGTGCTGGTGGAAGCGGGATATGATCCTGCTAATGCATATTTCGAATGTATTCATGAGATGAAGCTGATTATAGACCTTGTAAACGAGAGTGGATTTGCAGGAATGAGATATTCCATCTCAAATACTGCCGAATACGGTGACTATATTACCGGCCCTAAGATTATTACAGAGGAAACAAAGAATGCCATGAGAAAAGTACTATCCGATATTCAGGACGGAACCTTTGCACGTAATTGGTTGTTGGAAAATCAGATTGGATGTACCAACTTCAATGCAAAGAGAAGAATTGAAGCGGAGCATCCTCTGGAGAAAGTCGGAGCGGAGCTTCGTAATATGATGAGCTGGACCAAGAAAAACAAATTGATAGATAATTAAGATAACAGGTATTCTTCATAATAAGCTTTCTCAGGATAAGCAAGGAGTTCACATTTATGTGGCTCCTTGCTTAATTTTTACTAAATGCAACCGACAGTTGACAAATTGCAAGGTGACGGTTTATTGTGTATGTAAATTACTTTTGATATATTAAAACCATAAAACTGTTTATTTAAATTACTTATTAGAGAGGGGCATAAATCAAATGGGATTTGGTGACAAACTGATTCAGTTACGAAGAGAGAAAGGTTATTCTCAGGAGCAATTGGCAAATCTATTGAATGTATCAAGACAGTCGGTCAGTAAATGGGAGGCTGAACAATCTACTCCGGAGATTAATAAATTAATAATGATTGCTGATATATTCGGTGTCAGCGTTGACAGTCTGATAAGGAATGAAATCGATATACCCGATTCTTCATCAGTAACCGATAATAATTCTTCTAAACCATACGCTTACGGATTCTATGAGTATAAAAGCAAAACCAAGGTTTTCGGTCTACCCTTGATACATATAAAGACCGGCTATGGTATTCATGTGGCAAAGGGAATTATTGCCATAGGAAATATATCGATTGGGCTTATCAGTATAGGAGGAATCTCACTCGGAGGAATATGCTTTGGTGGATTAGCCCTGGGGTTGTTAGCCCTGGCAGGCTTGGCTATAGCCGGAATTGCTGTCGGCGGAGGAGCTGTCGGTATATTGGCAATTGGAGGCATGGCATTAGGGGTATACTCGATTGGCGGAGTGGCATTTGCCTCCAGAGTGGCTGTAGGGGGAGTGGCATTTGGACGTACAGCCATAGGCTCATATCCCAGAGGCGAAAATATCTTGCATACATCTGATGTTATAAGATACGGACAGATTAAAGATTTTATATTGGAGCATAATCCGAGAATTTGGAAGCCGATACTAAAATTATTAACATTATTTGAGGAGATAATTGGCTCGTATTAGTTTTTGATAAATAGGTATATAAATGAGTAGCCAATATTGGGCTACTCATTTTGCTAGTGCGCCCGGCATGGGCGCAATCTAACGGGTGAAAGTCCCGAGTGCGGGTTAGTAGTGCCAAGCACATAGCCAAGAGCAAGGGTGTCCTCGGCGACGAGGAATCTAAAGGAAGCTGGAGGCAAACTTCTGGTCTGACG
>JAAYTK010000067.1 GCA_012523775.1 Clostridiales bacterium
AGCCATATTAGTCATCAGATTCATCATTTCAAAGGTAGTAGCCGTATCAAGGTTTCCCGTTGGCTCATCGGCAAAGACAACCTTAGGATTATTGGCAAAGGCTCTGGCAATACTCACACGCTGCTGCTGCCCGCCACTCATTTCCGAAGGTTTGTGCTTCATTCTGTCCTTCAACCCTACACCCTCAAGAAGTTCTTTTGCCTTTTTTATACGTTTGCTCCTGGGTATACCACAAAAGGTTAGCGGCATTGCAACATTTTCAAGCGCTGTCAATGTGGGAATAAGGTAATAGCTTTGAAAAATGAATCCGACATAGCGTTGCCTGAAAAGAGCCAGCTGATTCTCGCTTAAAGCATCAATTCTGGTTTTCCCTATTGTTATGGTGCCTTTAGAGGGTTTATCCAGCCCCGCCATAAGATGCAGCAGCGTTGATTTTCCGGAGCCTGAAGGCCCTTTCATGCAGCAAATTTCGCCCTCTTCTATCTCAAGGCTTACACCGTTCACTGCCAATATCCTCTCCTGACCCATACGATACGCCCTATATACATCATTTAGGGTAATAATTGCGGACATATGTATCCTCCATTTGCATGGGCTGTCTCAAATCTCATTCTGAGAGCCCTGTACCTTTTTGAGTGCCAGCAAAGAATCTTATAAATCAACATTAAGATCCTTCGGCTCCGCTCAGGATGACAGTACAGTCAGATTCTTCGCTGCTCTCCTAATAACATGCGTTATGAAACAGTCCATTAAAAATATATATGTTTCCTTGTCAAAATCTATTAAAGCTCATTTGAGAGCCACACTGCCAAGTCATCCAATACAATATTCTCACTGTCACGGTCCTTTACGAGGCCTGACAGAGAACCCTTACTATTATTAAGTTTTTGTGACAGCTCTTTACCGACAAAACGCGTATTTATAAAAAGCTTAGGCAGCTCGGTTATTATCTCCTCACATAAAGCGTCAGAATAAATTTCAGCTTTATTAATAATTCCTTCGTCCAGCTTAAAGTATAGTTCTATTCCTCCCCAAGTAAATCTATTCTTAAGATGAATATCAAAATCAGGGGTCTCGCCGTAACACCATTCCCACGAACTGTTCCTAGCCATTGTGTCTCTGAAAGTTGCATCTTTGGGCCACATATCTTTGTCCTCTGCCCTGAAATCAACTATCTCACCGGCCAAACCATATTCGTCGGAAAAGGACTTCATAACTGCTTCTTTAACAATCTCCACCGTTATATCAGGCATTATATCTGATAAATTAGTAACACGGCTCTTTACCGAGGCAACTCCCTTGGCTTTGATTTTGTCATGGGATACGGTAAGATATCTAGACATCTTTTCCTTATCGGCTCCGATGAGAATAGTCCCATGATGCAGAGCATTCCTCCCTCTAAAACCAAAAGCATTTCCTGAGAACTTTTTTCCATCAACGGTCATATCATTTCGCCCGCTTTTGACCGCATTAATGCCTAAGCTCTTAAGCGCATTAATTATAACATTGCATTGGCGGCCTACGTCATATATATCCCTGTTTAGTATAAAGGAGAAGTTTAAATTCCCTATATCGTGAAAAACAGCTCCGCCCCCGGTAATCCTGCGTGCAAGACGGATATTGTCCTCTTCCATCAAAGGAAGATTACACTCCGACCAAGGATTCTGATTTCTCCCGATAACCACCGTATCTTTATTCTGCCAAAGGAATAGTACAACTTCGTTTTTTCCAAGATTAACAAGCAAGTATTCTTCCAGAGCTAGATTAATCCAAGGATTTTGAATGTCTGTGGTAATAATTTTTATTTGTTCGCTCATCTTTTGCTCCTGTTTAGCATTTGTATGATTTTTCTTAGTTTTAACAACCTCATCCGTTACCGAAATCAGAGATTTCGAACGGGTCCCGATTCGTTGAAACTCGAGGTAGACAGTAATCCAACTCAACACCTTAGAGTTAGTGAAATCGTTATTCTCGTTATA
>JAAYTK010000007.1 GCA_012523775.1 Clostridiales bacterium
AGGCTTATGGCAGCCACAAAATTTATGTTGTCAATATGACTATGCTGATTTATAATATATCAAAAAAATGCCTTCTATTATTAATGTAAATATAGAAAAAAGGAAAAGGAAAGAGGAAAGCTATGTGGATTGCCGGGGATTGGAAGGAATATGAGGTGCTGGATGCATCAAAAGGAGAGAAGTTAGAGCGCTGGGGAAGCTTTATCCTGGTACGGCCGGATCCTCAGGTCATATGGGATACACCAAAGAATAATGAGGGCTGGCGAAAAATGAATGCTCATTATCATAGAAGCTCTAAGGGCGGAGGAGAATGGGAGATATTTAATCTTCCCAGGCAGTGGGATGTTCATTATAAGGAGCTGACCTTTCATTTACAGCCCTTCAGCTTTAAGCATACAGGACTGTTTCCGGAACAGGCAGTTAATTGGGATTGGTTTTCGGAAAAAATAAGAAGAGAGAAGGGCAGACAGGTTAAGGTTTTAAATTTATTCGCTTATACCGGTGGAGCGACTCTTGCTGCAGCCAAAGCCGGAGCCGCGGTTACCCATGTGGATGCATCCAAGGGCATGGTTACCTGGGCGAAGGAAAATGCCAAGGCTTCCGGACTTGGGGACATGCCTATCAGATATATTGTGGATGACTGTATAAAATTTGTGGAGCGGGAGATTAGAAGAGGAAATAAATATGATGCCATTATTATGGATCCTCCTTCCTACGGAAGGGGACCTAAGGGCGAGGTATGGAAGATTGAAGACTGTATCCATCCTTTTATAAAGCTGTGTGTTCAGCTGCTTAGTGATAATCCCCTGTTCTTTCTTATTAATTCGTATACCACAGGATTGCAGGCTGGTGTCCTTTCATATATGATAGCCAAAGAAATAAAAAACAAATATCATGGAGTGGTAACATCAGATGAGATAGGTCTGCCTGTAAAGAACAGCGATCTTGTACTTCCCTGTGGTGCCTCGGGCAGATGGGAAAGAAATTAATAAAATAAATCTCAAAAAACAAAAAAAGTGCTTGCAAATGATATATCCTTAGTGTATAATACCTAATGTTGTGACGTTGATAGCGTAGAAGCGTGAGGTTGCTACTGGATTTCAGTAGGTTATTTACGTGGAGCGAATGTCAAGTTATGAAACTGGCGACAAGTCACTGTACAAATTTACGTTCTGCTATAGGCAGATAAAACGTGTGAAAATCTCGCTAGCATACGAAATCCGGAATAGACACTATAATATAAGCCGGGTTTTTCATATGAGAAACGAAGATACGCACGGATGAGTGTACAGTCACCACTTGTCGTACTGAACTTAAGTGCGAAAAGGAGGCGGCTTTTTTTATGTCAAGTCAAGTAATGAGAATAACACTAAAGGCTTATGATCATCATCTGATTGATCAATCTGCGGGAAAGATTATTGATACTGTAAAGAAAACAGGATCAAAGGTGAGCGGACCGGTTCCGTTGCCCACAAAGAAGGAAGTTATCACTATTCTTAGGGCGGTTCACAAGTATAAGGATTCCAGAGAGCAGTTTGAGCAAAGAACTCATAAGAGACTGATTGATATCATTACACCTACACAGAAGACGGTTGATGCATTATCCAGACTGGAGATGCCTGCCGGAGTGTATATTGATATTAAGATGAAGACGAAGTAGCATTCATCGGCTTCAATATACTAAACATTATTTAATTATTTATATTAAGAGAGAAATCCTTAGGGTTTATTATATGAATGTATAGTGACCATCTAGGATGATTACACAGGCGTGTAATCCGCTGTAGATTATAGGAGGTAAAAAATGAAGAAAGCAATTTTAACTACGAAAGTCGGAATGACTCAGGTTTTCGGTGAAAACGGAGTACTGATTCCGGTAACCGTATTGCAGGCCGGTCCTATCTACGTTACACAGGTTAAGACAGTAGAAAACGACGGTTACAGTGCAGTTCAGGTAGCATATGGCGATATCAGAGAGACTCTGGTTAACAAGCCCAGAAAAGGACACTTCGCGAAAGCCGGAGTAGAGAATAAAAGATTTTTAAAGGAATTCAAGCTTGAAAATGCTGAAGATTATCAAGTGGGTCAGGAAATCAAGGTTGATATTTTTGCACAGGGCGACAAGGTAGACGCCACTGCAAAATCAAAGGGTAAGGGTTTCCAGGGAGCCATTAAGAGACATGGATTACACAGAGGACCTATGAAGCATGGTTCCAAATATCATAGACATGCAGGATCCAACAGTGCAGCTACCAGCCCGGGTAAAGTGTTTAAAGGTAAGAAGATGCCCGGACAGATGGGTAACGTTAAGGTGACGGTACAGAATCTTGAGGTTGTAAGAGTAGATGCAGAGAAGAACCTCATCCTTGTAAAAGGTGCAGTTCCCGGACCGAAAAAATCCTTAGTTATACTGAAGGAATCAGTTAAAGCAAACTAGAGCTGAGAAAGGAGGAACAAAGAGATGGCAAAGGTAACAGTTTATAATATCGAAGGCAAGAAGGTTGGCACATTAGAGCTTAACGATGCGGTCTTCGGAGTAGAGATAAATGAGCATTTAGTTCATAGGGCGGTTGTAAGCCAGCTGGCTAATAAGCGTCAAGGAACACAAAGCGCTAAAACCCGCGCTGAAGTAAGCGGCGGTGGAAGAAAGCCTTGGAGACAGAAGGGAACAGGTCATGCCAGACAAGGTTCAATCAGATCTCCTCAATGGAGAGGCGGCGGCGTAGTATTTGCACCAAAGCCAAGAGACTATTCGATTAAGATGAATAGGAAGGAAAAGGCACTTGCGATCAAATCAGCATTAACCTCCAGAGTAAATTCTGAGAAGCTTTTGGTTCTGGATAAGTTTGGATTTGATGAGATAAAGACTAAGAAGATGAAAGAGGTACTTGATAACCTCAAGGTTAATAAGGCACTTATCGTAATTGGTGCGAAGGATGACAATGTAACCCTTTCAGCGAGAAACCTTCCCAATGTGAGAACGGTTTTATCTAATTCTATTAATGTATATGACATCCTGAAGTATGAAAACTTAGTAATTACTAAGGATGCAGTGGCACAGATTGAGGAGGTGTACGCATAATGGCAGATTTAAAATATTATGATGTAATTCTTAAGCCTATCGTTACAGAGAAGAGTATGGCCTCTATGAGCGAGAAAAAGTACACATTTTCAGTTCATCCGGATGCTACCAAGTCACAGATTAAGGAAGCAGTTGAAAAAATGTTTACCGGAACAAAGGTAGCCAAGGTAAATACGATGAATCTGGAAGGCAAGAATCGCAGACGGGGAACCCAGGTTGGTAAAACATCAAAATCTAAAAAGGCAATCGTTCAACTCACAGAAGACAGTGCTGATATTGAGATTTTCTCCGGACTATAAGATCTGGTTAATAAAGTATAATTATCACTGATACATTATTTGAAAGGAGTGCAAATTATGGGAATCAAAACATTTACCCCATATACACCTTCTAGAAGACACATGACCGGTTCTGATTTTACAGAAATTACAGCGACAAAGCCGGAGAAATCCCTGGTTGTTTCTTTAAATAGAAAAGCAGGTCGTAATAATCAAGGTAAAATCACAGTTAGACACCGTGGTGGTGGAGCTAGAAGAAAATATAGAATTATAGATTTTAAGAGAAGAAAAGACAATGTACCTGCAAAGGTGGCAAGTATTGAGTATGATCCTAACAGGACGGCTAATATAGCATTACTCCATTATGCTGATGGTGAAAAGGCATATATTCTTGCACCATACGGGCTGAAGGTTGGAACAACCTTAATGAGCGGAGAGAATGTTGAAATCAAGGTAGGAAATTGCTTACCAATCGCTAATATTCCTGTAGGTACAGAGGTTCACAATATCGAATTATATCCCGGTAAGGGTGGACAGCTGGTTCGTTCCGCAGGTAATTCTGCACAGCTAATGGCTAAGGAAGGTAAGTATGCTACACTTCGTCTTCCCAGCGGCGAGATGAGAATGGTACCGATAAACTGCAGAGCAACTATCGGTCAGGTTGGAAATATCGATCATGAACTTATTACAATAGGAAAAGCAGGACGTAAGCGTCATATGGGCTACAGACCTACAGTTCGTGGTTCTGCTATGAACCCTAACGACCATCCTCATGGTGGTGGTGAAGGTAGAACAGGTATCGGACGTCCCGGTCCTTCAACACCTTGGGGTAAGCCAGCTCTTGGACTTAAGACAAGACAACCGAATAAGAAGTCCAATAAGTTAATAGTAAGAAGAAGAGATGGAAGCAGCATTAAATAAGTTGTCAAGAAATGAGCATTGATTATTTCAATGTGCACAAATTCTAAGGAGGTTAGAATACATGGCTCGTTCACTTAAAAAGGGACCATTTGCTGACGAACATTTGCTGAAAAAAGTAGATGAACTTAATAAATCAGGTGATAAGACCGTTATTAAGACATGGTCACGCCGTTCTACTATTTTCCCACAGATGGTTAGTCATACAATCGCGGTTCATGACGGTAGAAGGCATGTTCCCGTATATATAACAGAAGATATGGTTGGACACAAGCTCGGAGAGTTTGTTGCTACCAGAACTTATAGAGGACATGGAAAAGACGAGAAGAAGTCTGCTAGAAAATAATCTTAGCATTGAATGGAAGGAGGTTCATCCATGGCAAAAGGACATAGATCCCAAATAAAAAGAGAAAGAAATGAGAGCAAGGACAATAGAGCATCAGCAAAGTTATCCTATGCCAGAGTGTCTGTTCCTAAAGCTTGTTTCGTTTTAGATGCCATTAGAGGAAAGGATGTAAAAACAGCACTTGGTATATTAGCATATAATCCAAGATACGCATCCGGTTTAATAGAGAAGCTGATTAAGTCAGCTATTGCAAACGCTGAGGTAAAGAATATGGATCCGGATAAGCTATATGTAGAAGAATGTTATGCAAACCAGGGTCCGATTATGAAGAGAATTCAACCAAGAGCACGAGGCACCGCTTATCGGATTGAGAAGAGAATGTGCCATATTACTGTAGTGCTTAATGAGAGATAAGGAGGGCAATAATGGGACAAAAGGTTAATCCTCACGGCTTAAGAGTCGGTATAATTAATGATTGGGACTCTAGATGGTATGCTGAAAGTGATTTTGCGGATAATCTTGTTGAAGATTATAAAATCAGAACATATCTCAAGAAGAAATTATACAGCGCAGGTGTGTCCAAAATTGAGATCGAAAGAGCGTCTGATCGTTTAAAAATAATTATTTTCACATCTAAACCTGGTGTTGTTATAGGTAGAGGTGGCAGTGAAATAGATAAATTAAAAGGTGAGATTCAGAAGTACACCCAGAAAAAGCTGAATCTCGAGATAAAGGAAATCAAAAGACCTGATGTGGATGCGCAGCTGGTAGCAGAGAATATCGCAGCACAGCTTGAGAATCGTATATCCTTTAGAAGAGCTATGAAATCCACTATGGCAAGAACCATGAAAGCCGGAGCGAAGGGTATTAAGGCTGCAGTAGGCGGACGTCTAGGTGGTGCAGATATTGCCCGTACAGAGTTTTATAGCGAAGGAACCATACCGCTACAGACACTTCGTGCTAATATAGATTATGGCTTTGCAGAGGCTAATACTTCCTATGGTAAGCTGGGTGTTAAGGTTTGGATATATCACGGGGAAGTGCTTCCCACAAAAGGAGCAAAGAAGGAAGGGAGCGATAAATAATGTTAATGCCGAAGAGAGTTAAGTATCGTAAGCAGTTTCGCGGCACTATGGCTGGAAAAGCTTCCAGAGGTAATACCCTTGCCCATGGCGAATATGGTATTGTTGCCTTAGAGCCCGCTTGGATTAAATCAAATCAGATAGAGGCTGCCCGTGTGGCCATGACCCGTTTTACAAAACGTGGTGGTAAGGTTTGGATAAAGATATTTCCCGATAAACCAGTTACAACTAAACCTGCTGAAACCCGTATGGGTTCCGGAAAAGGTACTTTAGAGTATTGGGTAGCGGTTGTTAAACCGGGACGCGTTATGTTTGAAATTGCCGGTATTCCCGAGGAGACTGCAAGGGAGGCACTTCGTCTTGCAGCACACAAATTACCGGTCAAGTGTAAAATAGTATCGCGTGCAGACTTAGAAGGCGGTGAAAACAGTGAAAACAAATAAATATGTAGAAGATTTAAAGAAGAAATCAGCTGCAGATTTGAATGAAGAATTAGTAGCTGCTAAGAAGGAGCTTTTCAACCTTAGATTCCAAAATGCAACCAATCAGTTGGAGAATACGAGCAGAATCAAGGAAGTTCGTAGAAATATAGCTAGGATTCAGACAGTTATAACTGAGATGAAGAAGGCTTCCAAATAATTGGGACTCCCTGTCCAAACATATATGGCAGCTGAAAGTCCTGGAAAGGAGTATCGTATGGAAAGAAATTTAAGAAAAGTACGGATCGGTAAGGTAGTCAGTGATAAGATGGATAAGACTATTGTAGTTGCATTAGTTGATAATGTTAAGCATCCGTTATACGGCAAGATAGTTAAGAGAACCTATAAACTGAAGGCACATGATGAAAGAAACGAATGCAGAATCGGTGACCGTGTAAAAGTTATGGAGACAAGACCTCTTTCTAAGGATAAGAGATGGAGACTTGTTGAAATAGTTGAAAAGGCAAAATAATTATTTATTTTCCTATATATATATTAGGATAAGTTGGATTTACTACAACTGAAAGGAGTATTATCATGATACAGGTTGAATCAAGACTTAGAGTCGCCGATAATACCGGTGCAAAAGAGTTACTTTGTATCAGAGTATTGGGCGGATCAGGCAGGAGATATGCTAATATAGGTGATATCATTGTTGCTTCGGTTAAAGATGCAACGCCAGGCGGTGTTGTTAAGAAGGGCGATGTTGTTAGAGCTGTTGTGGTACGTACCGTCAAGGGTGCACGTCGAAAAGATGGTTCTTATATTAGATTTGATGAGAATGCTGCCGTTATAATCAAAGATGACAATAACCCTAGAGGAACACGTATCTTTGGGCCGGTAGCGAGAGAATTAAGAGAGAAACATTTTATGAAAATCGTTTCTTTAGCACCAGAAGTATTATAAGGAGGTGTCGACCGTGGCAACGATGAAAATAAAAAAAGGTGATACTGTTAAGGTTATAACCGGTAAAGATAAAGGTAAAGAGGGCAAGGTTCTTAAAGTACAGGAAGGCAAAGTTATTGTTGAAGGCATTAATATGATTGCCAAGCATACAAAGCCCAACCAAGAAAGTCCTAAAGGCGGAATCGTCCGCAAGGAAGCGCCTATTGATGCTTCTAACGTAATGTACGTTCATAAGGGCAGTACAACCAGAATTGGCTTCAAGATTATTGAAGACAAGAAGGGGCCGAAGAAGGTACGTTTTGCAAAATCAACAGGCGATGTTATCGACTAATTAAGAGAGGAGGTTTTGGTAAAGGTGGCTAGATTAAAAGAATTTTATCTAAATGAGATCGTTCCCGGCATGACCAAGAAGTTCGGCTATAAGAACGTTATGGAAGTGCCTAAGCTTAATAAAATCGTCATCAACATGGGTGTTGGTGAGGCAAAAGAAAACGCCAAGGTATTAGAAGCCGCAATCAAGGACCTGGAAACCATTGCAGGTCAGAAGCCAGTTATTACAAAAGCCAAGAAATCAGTTGCAAACTTTAAGTTAAGAGAAGGCATGTCAATCGGCTGTAAAGTAACTCTTCGCGGAGAGAAAATGTATGATTTCGCCGATCGTTTAATCAACTTGGCATTACCTAGAGTTCGTGACTTTAGAGGTGTTAATCCCAATGCATTTGACGGCAGAGGTAATTATGCACTTGGAATAAAGGAGCAGTTAATCTTCCCGGAAATCGATTATGATAAGGTAGACAAGGTGAGAGGTATGGATATCATCTTTGTTACCACAGCAAAGACAGATGAAGAGGCTCGTGAACTGTTAACTGGTTTTGGAATGCCATTTAGAAAATAAGGAGGAATTTCCATGGCTAAAACGTCAATGAAAATAAAGCAGCAACGTAAGCAGAAATTCTCCACCAGAGAATATAACCGTTGCAGAATATGTGGTCGTCCCCATGCATATTTAAGAAAATATGGAGTCTGCAGAATATGCTTTCGCGAATTAGCGTACAAAGGACAGATACCAGGCGTTAAGAAAGCAAGCTGGTAAGAGGTTAAGAAAGGAGGCAATTTAAATGACTATGAGTGATCCTATTGCAGATATGCTTACAAGAATACGTAACGCAAACACTGCAAAACATGATACAGTTGATATACCTGCTTCTAAAATGAAGATTGCTATTGCTGATATTCTTTTGAAAGAAGGATATATCAGAAACTATGAAATAGAAGAAGTCGGAAACTTCAAAAATATCCATATTACTTTAAAATATGGTATGGATAAAAACGTAAAAATCATCACCGGCCTTAAGAGAATCTCTAAACCAGGTCTTCGTGTGTATGCAAGCAAGGATCAGCTTCCAAAGGTTCTTGGTGGATTAGGAATAGCAATTATTTCAACAAATAAGGGTGTTATTACCGATAGAGAAGCAAGAGAGCAAAACGTGGGTGGAGAGGTTCTAGCATTCGTGTGGTAAACTAAAAAATACCACTGTGTATATATCGAATGCTTGCATTCAGTGTGGTAAACTAAAAAA
>JAAYTK010000068.1 GCA_012523775.1 Clostridiales bacterium
ATTTAATTATTAAATTTATTAAGTATTTTTGAAATTCTGCTTAATGCTTTTTACATAAAAAAATCACCTCATTCCTCATATGTAGAATAAGGTGATGTTATAAATATAATTATGACACTATAATATATGTAATAAAAACGTAACTGAGAATATATGTTCCATTATATCCGTTCAAATTTAAGCTTTTTGCTTTTTATACATTGTATAGTAATATATTGATGATATCGGTACATATATAGCATATATTGCTACTACAATAAGGAAAAGCCAGAAAAATACAATCATTATTAAAACCCCAAGTGCTACTCCTAACATACTTCCTGCAAAAGCATTTTTTGCAGCTGTCCATACTCCATATAATAAGGTTATAAAAATGCCTTGTCCTACTCCTCCTCTTTTTATCATTTTTACAACGATCATGGTTGCTGTAAAAACTAAAGCAAAAAACAAAAACGCTGTAAATGCTTCGAAAACATCTCCAATCGAATTGATGGCTGAATTTGTAATAGAAAAAAATAAAATAAACAAAAACGATACAATTGTGCCAAAAATGAGACTGCTTTTTAATAATTCTTTTCTCTCAATCCATTCCATCTCATAATTATTCATATTCTACACCCCTTGTTAGTTATTTTTGATATTACTTGCTTATTTTTTCCATCACTTCATACATTATAATATTTAATATTATCAATGTCAATATTTAGGACTACTTTATGTAGATAAAAGCAAATTAATGACAAAATGAAAAGATTAAGATAGATATCTGTTATCAGTCTGTATCTCGATTTTCAATCATAATATTTTTTAGTCTATTATACTCGTTAGAAATATACTCAAACATTTCTTTGTTTTGTATTCCATTATCGGGATGATATATCTTAGCCAGCTTATGATAGCGAGAAGTAAGTTCACTTAAATTTGAGCAATCATTAAATAATGATATCTCCTCACCTTCTCTATCCGATGTATAAGTTTGATCTCTGTTATTTTCTTCATATCTATTACTCTCATATTTGAAGTCATGATTATCTCCTTTATAAGTGTTATCCGAATAAATTTTACTTTCAGATTCAAGACAAGCATATTCATCCTCTAATAATTCCGAAAAATCTTTCGCTTTTTCTTTTAATAATCTAAAAATATTAAAAACAACAAAAGCACCTGATACTATCGCTATTATATTTACAATCTTAGGTAACTGATCATCACCAAAAAAATATGTCCATAGATTCATCTCCATATCAGCCTTAACTTTGGCATTTAAATAAATTATCAGTATGACTGCAAAGGGAATTATCACAATTAAACTATAACGTAGAATAAAAGTATATGTTTTAAAAAGCCCCTGTGTTATTGTATTAATAATATATTTTAAATAAGATTTAATGTTTTTCCACTTATTGTTATATCTGTATATTGTTTGATTTGAATACTCTATGATATTACAGAAACGCTCTACAAAATAAATTGTAGCCATATATGTTATATCTTCTAAAAACTTAAATAGGTATTTGCCAAATATACTAATTAAAATTGCTATTGCTATAATTATAACTATACCTGCTTTACTAAAACCATCTACATCCTTATTTAATAAAGCCTTTCCTTCCGTAAATATTATATTTAACGCTGCTATACCAAATATATATACACATACACTTTTTAAAGATATAAATATTGAACTTAATAAATGTAGTAAAGCACATATGAGTAGCACTGGAATAGATATCAGAGCTGATACATTAACTAATAATATTGACCATATTTGCTTAATCACATGTTTCATATCGTCTTCTCCTTTGTTTTATATAATCTTTTGTTGCTTATTAAATTTATATTTTCAATATAAACAACAGGCACGACAATCCAATTATATTGCTAATTGAATATAACCATGAGTTGTCTACGATAATCATTTCATATGTATAATCATAATTTTATTTTAATAAATCTCTTGTCCTCGAGGCAAGTACATATGACTCATACATCAGTTTTGTCAAGTTGTCATCCGAACCATGAACTTTATTTGCCTGCAACCATCCTTTTTTATAGCTTTCTGTTGCCTTTTCCCATTGGTCTGCATTTTGTTGGAATAGGCCAAGCTGAGAAAGTATATATATACTCCGCTTATTAGTCTCACCGTATTCTAATACTGTTGCCTCATAACATTTTTCCATATTTAGAATTGCCTTATCATGCTCATCTAGACTGTTATATATTATACCTTTCCAAGAATATATTCTTGCTTCATCTTCTTTTAGGCTGCTAAGTGCTTCTTCAATCATTTCCTTATAATTATTTGCTTGATACTTAACCAATAAATAGTCTCCTAAATTTGCTTCCATCTTATCAATATTTTCCTTCTCGTGAACTAATAATTCATCATCGTATTCTTCTCTTAGCGTCTCATATAATATCTTTTTATTAATAAGATTATTAGGAAAGGATTGAGCTTCCTTTATACATACAGCTAGACTCTGTAGTGATTCCAGTGCTTTATCACTGCTTTTTCCATATATTTTAAATGTTGTTTCATATATTTCATTCATCATTGTTAATGCTTGTTTATACTCATAGTTTCGTTCATAAGCTCTCGCCAACTGTGCCTTTGACCTAAGAGTTAATGGATCCTTTTTCCCCAGATTGGCTAGACATTGTTCATAGACATATAGACTCTTAGATAAATATTTATCAGAGTCGCCAAATGAATAAAAGTCTGATATATAAAGTAAGGCTTCCAGACTTTTTCTATGCTCTTTGCCATAAATCATACAGCATTTCTCATAGCAGAGCTTTTTTAGTCTTACTACTTCATCATCCTCACGATTAAATAATCCGTATGCATTTATAATCCTTCTAATTATCTCAGGAACCTCTTGACTATCACTGTCAAAGAACTCCTTGCAATCATCAATTATTTTTTTAAGCATTTCATTCGCCTTATCATCCGTGGCAATTGACCTTATGTAATGAGCTGCTGTTATTCTGGCGTGAATTGTACGTATGTCATTTTTTCCATATGCTTTGATGTAGAACTCACGAGCCTTTACTATATTCCTATAAGCAGTTTGATGCTTCCCATCCGCTACCATATATCTAGACCTGTCCTCATATGCTACTGCCAGCTTTCTAATGTCACTTTCCCAAGTCTTTATGAATATGTCAATAATCTTGATTGCCACTTTATCCTTGCCTGCTTTACTTAATACATTAAGATAATCTCTGATTTTACTATTATACTCCTGAAAAAGCTCATTATCGTCTTTAATGTTCTGTGTAAGATCTCTTACATATCTTTCAAGCAGTATTCCATATTCATCTTCTTCTGCCTTCATGTAATTCAGGAAATCAACCATGTTGTCCGGATTCTTTATCCTCTCTGCTTCATTTTCATTGTCAGATTTATTGTACTTGTAATCCTCAAATTTAACAATCTTCAAACAAGTTACCTCCTGATTTTTGAAAGGTTAATAGTATGCAGATTCGCAGCTGTTGGTGGCCATCCCCTGTGATACGCTCAGGTCACAGATCCAATAGCACTTTTTCACGGAAGTTCCGCATCCCCCGAAGTGCAACGACGGTTACCATGTTCAGTTTTCAATGTTCTGTTTAAATCGTGCAACATAAAACCCCAATTAATATTTTTTTGACTATACTGCCAAATACTTTACTAATTGAGGTCACAAATAGCTATATGAACTTACTTATATTATAACGTGTGAAGATGACCATGTCAAACCCATAAGGATTCTGCACAAAAGTCACCTTAGATGGTATTACAAAGATATATTTATAGGTTAAAACGTATTCCGATTTTACTTTATTAAGATTTTTTCCTTAAGAATGCCCACTTAGTCTCAGAGGTAATTATAGCTATAAAGATTAATAAAAATCCTAAAAAGAGCTTGGCGGTAATCTCCTCCTTATAAAATATAACTGAGAAAATTACACCAAATACAGCCTCCAGACTTAAGATGATGGCGGCAGGAGCAGGCTTAGTATACTTCTGGCCGATGTTTTGCAGTAATAATGCTATGGCTGTGGCAAATACAGCCAGATAAAGCAGTTCAAATACCGCATTGGGACTGAAGGATTTTGGTATGTCCTCGAACAGTATTGTGAACATCCATGATATTATTCCTGCATAACCAAACTGAAGAATCGTTAACAGTACCGGGTCCTTATCCTTAGATATTCTTGATATAGCCACCATATGTGCGGCATAGAAGAATCCGCTGGCCAAGGAAAAGGCATCTCCTATTTGAATCCTGAATCCATTGTCAATAGATACCAAGCCGATGCCGGACAGACATAAAACAGCGGCAATGATATTAAACTTATCAGGCTTGTTTCTATCTACGAACCAATAAAGATATGGTACAATAACGCAGTAAACCGCCGTTAAGAATGCGTTCTTACCCGGTGTAGTATCAATAATTCCGATAGTCTGAATGCTATATGCAATAAACAACAATAATCCTATTACGGCACCGCTCATCATATATTCCTTATTAATCAGCTTAAGCCTTTTATGAAATACGATACAAAGGATTAAGGTGCCAACGGTAAAACGTATGGCTAAAAGCGTATGCGGCTGCATACTATCCATTGAGTTTTTAACCACAAGGAAGGAGCTTCCCCATATGATAGAAGCTCCAAACAATGCAATTTTTGATGTTATGTTTATTTTAGTCTGCTTATCCATTATGTCTCAGTCACCGTTTCCTCATATGCTTAGATTCAAAGCATATTATATATATAATATCCGAAACTGTCAAACCGATTCAAGGCTTTATTACTTGGTATCCTCCAATATCCTTCCGTCGGTAGATAATGTCACAACTCTCCATGGTATAATTTCCTTGCTGTTAAGCATGGCCGTCTTAGCCGCATTAACAATACCGCTACAGCAAGGTACCTCCATGCGTATAACTGTTAAGCTGTTGATTCTATTATTTCTTAATATGTCCGTAAGCTTATTAGCATAGTCGGTTTCATCAAGCTTAGGACAACCGATTAATGTTATCTTATCCTTCATAAATGAATGAAAATCTCTGTAGGAATAAGCCGTACAGTCTGCAGCTATTAAGATATCCGCACCATTAAAATATGGCGCATTATAAGGCACCAGTTGAATCTGTACGGGCCACTGCTTAAGCATGGATGGGCGTACGTCCGGCTCTTCTGTATCATCATCAGTATGATTTGTGTCCTTATTAAGTGCCATCATTCTTGAACCCGGACAACCGCTAAAACTCTGCTTAGCCATGTTTTTCTTTACTTCCTCTTCATTAAATTCCAGTGCCTCTCGTACCTCAAATGATATTGCACCCGTTGGACAAACGGGAAGACAATTCCCCAGTCCGTCACAATAATCATCACGTAGCAGCTTTGCCTTACCGTCGACAATCCCGATAGCACCTTCATGGCAAGCACTAACACATAATCCGCATCCGTCACATAGCTCTTCATCTATTTTTATTATCTGTCTAACCATATTACCTCCTGAAATTATTTCAAAATTTTAGTTACCTTTAGTCTGTATGTCTGATTATACACATTCTGCTTCTTATAAAATGTATCCCAGGCTACACAATCCTGGTTTATACAAGAAAGAGTTTCATTTTCTATTCAACAAAAAATGCAGGTGGGCTAAATGAATAACCCGACCTGCAACCGTAAGATACAAATTCTTAACGCATTCCTTTATCATAAGGTATTCCTTCGGCCTTAGGAGCCCTGGACCTCTTAGATGTAAAAGCCAGAACAACCATTGTTGCAACATAGGGAAGCATTTTATAATAGTCCTGATTTATATTAAGAGCCTTAAGGAACGGAATTAATGCTACAGAATAAGCCACCGTTCTGAGAAATGCGAAGAATAACGCGGCAAATAATATCGGAATGGGTTTCCATTGACCGAAAATCAATACGGCAAGTGCTAAAAATCCGAAGCCTGCTACGCCTGTATGACCATTAGTGTTGCCATCCATGACTCCGACTGCGTAAAAGAATCCCCCTATGCCTCCCAGGATTCCTGATATGGATACGCCGGCATAACGCATTTTATATACATTTATTCCTACGGAATCCGCCGCATGTGGATGCTCACCACAGGCCCGTATCCGTAGTCCAAATCTGGTCTTATAAAAAACTATTGTTGCGACAATCAGAAGGAATGCACCGATATATATACTCAGATAAGTATTCTTAAAGAACAAGTCACCGATTACCGGTATCTTGCTTAGACCCTTTACCTCTCTGATGTAAAATCTTGTAGTCGTAGTTACTCCGTCAGACATAAAATACATCTTTGAAAATAAAAGGATTGCCGCGGGAACCAGCATATTTAAGGCAGTTCCTACTATGGTCTGATCTGCCTTCATATTGATAGCTGCCCATGATAAAAGCAATGAATAAACCAATCCGGCTATAGCGGCAATCAGCATTCCAAGGAGGAAAATAACCTGTGCAGGAAGGGGTTTTTTCTCGATAAAGTATACAAATACACATCCTATAAATGCCCCGCAGAGCATAATTCCTTCCAAGGCAATATTAATTACTCCACTTCTTTCACTGTACATTCCGCCTAAAGCTACCAATAATAATGCCACAGCAACCGGAAGTGTATTTTGAATAAGATAAAATAAGATATCCATTCCTATACCTCCTCGTATAATATCTTTAGATACTAAGATTTATACTTTCCTTTCTTTAAATTTTATATATTTAATATCAATCGGCTAGGTTAAACCCATGATATAATTGTCCTAGTGTCAATCAGGTAATAGTTCTTTTACCTCCTGTTGAA
>JAAYTK010000069.1 GCA_012523775.1 Clostridiales bacterium
ATCCTCCTATTTATTTATAAATTTTATTTTCATTCATAAATACATAAGCCCCTATCCCCACAGCGATCGTCAGGTTTAATGAATCCACGTCGGAAGATTGAGGTATCATGATGCTTGTCCCTACATTAAGAAAGGAATCATCAAGACCGGTCGCCTCGTTTCCAAAAACGAGGGAAAAGAGCTTGGATTTCGGACAATCTTTAATATTAAGAGTATACTCACCATTTAACATAAAGGTAAATATATCATGCCGTCCATACTGTCTACGGTACTCATCGAAGGAATTAAAGAAGTGAAAATTAAGCTTAAACAGTGCACCCATAGATGCCCTGACAGTCTTTGGATTGAATATGTCTGCCCCGGGAAGAATTATTGCAATATCATATATGCCAAATCCAACTATTGTACGAATTATGGTTCCCAGGTTTCCCATATTGCCGGGATTAACTAAGACTATATGGGGCCTTTCCTTTGAAAGCTGACAGGAATATTTCTTAAAGATTCCCGCCACATAGCAATTGTCCTTATCGCTTAGCTTTCCAATAAGCTTATCATTGACTTCGAGAGATATATTGCGCTCCTTACATAAAGCTTCCAGACCAACCATATCGGTATAACTGGAATGGACCAGAACCTTAATTACTTCATCAGGTCTGCTAAGAATAAGCTCATAGGTTGGAAATGCCCCAAGTGTATAGGAATAAGATGCATCCTTTTTATACGGCTTAATCTGTATATTTTCTATGCTTGTATCTCTGTCAACTCGCTTCATGAGCACTCCGTTTCTATAATATCAGATAACTGTAATGTCTTCGTTTATCGCAGTTTCCCTTATAAAGGTCGATGCCTCAAGATATTCCTCATGAGTATCCAGATGTTCAACAAATACCGGAATATCTGCACCTAATTTGTCTATTAAACGAACTATCCTTCTGTAATTAAGCATACCCCTTCCGGGCATTACCTCCTTTATTACACAGGGATATTTCTTTTCCATTACCACATCCTTGGCATGAATGCTTTTAGTATATGCCCCCAACTTCGTAAAGCACTCCTCAATAAACTCGTCGCTTTTCAAAAAACGCAAGGGACTGTTAATCATATTTGTAAAATCCAAATGTACACCAAAGGCCTTACGGTCAATATCCTCTATCAGCTTGAGATATATGTCTGGAGAATCCGGTATCATCCAAGGCATTGGCTCTAGAGTATAATAGGTATGCTTTGGATTAACACTGTCGATAATCTCCCTGGTGGTATCAACAATCAGTGCATATACATCCTCGTTATAGTTTTCCTTATAGAAGCCATCCCAAATCTCTCCCCTGGAGCCGGTGATATTTACACAACAATTAGCCCCAAGCTCTTCAGCAAGAGCAAGGCGTTTTTTACAATACTCTATATTATCCTTTGCCTCCTGCTCATCCAGTGATATGGGATTTCTCCATATGCCAACCTCACCGATTATAACATTATTCTCCTTGGCACACTCAATATATGCCTTCTTCTCTTCATAAGATGCGTCGTGTCCGATAGGAGCATGAACAGCACTGTATTTAAGTTCCTTAACCCTTTCCATCCACTCTGTGGGATTCTTATAGGGCTTTTTTATTTCTCCACCGATTCTCATTCTTTCCTCCCCATGAACACCAATGCCAGCATTCCGGGACCTGTATGGGTGCCGATAATCGGACCTATCTTTGAAATAACTACGTCATCTACAATGTTCAGGTCACGAATTTGCTTTTCCAGCATCTTTGCATGTTCCAGATTATCGGCATGACCTATTATCACCGTTTGTGATTCCAGGTCTATGCCTTCATTTTTCATTTTTGATATAAGGAAATCTAATTCTGCTTTTGTCCCTCTGATCTTAGAGACAACGACAAGCTTACCGTCATCGTCAGTGCTTAATATAGGACGAATTTTTAGAGCAGTTCCTACAACCGCCTCTATAGAGGTTACTCTTCCGCCCTTCTTAAGATAGAATAAATCTCTTACAGTAAACCAATGACGTGAAGCATATTTATTTTCTTCAACCCAGGTCCTTAGTTCATCAATATTAAGTCCTTTTCTCTTTTGTTTTGATGCATTAAGAACCAACAGACCTTCTCCTATGGAAGCACATTTTGAATCAATACAGTAAATTTTATTATCGGGATAGTCCTTAGTAAGTTCTTCAACAACCAACTGTGCCGCATAGTATGTACTGCTAAGTCCTGAGGAAAATCCGATATATAATATATCAAGATTCTCTTTTAAAATGGATTTAAAGAATTCCCTAAATGCTATTGGCGTAATCTGTGTAGTATGTGTGGTCGCTCCGGCCTTTAATTGTGAGTAAAAATAATCAATCTTTAATTCCTTCTCATCAGGATGGTAGTTATAATCAACATCGTTGATATCGACTCCCATAGGAATTACACGAATATCATACTCCTTAATCAACTCATATGGTAAGTCTAGTGTCGCATCACTGACAATTACATAATCTCTCATCTCTAATCACTATCTCCTTAAAATAATACTCTATAGAATATTTTATACGATAACATTAGCAATCGCAAGTAAATAACATAAAAGCCCTATGTGATTTCAAATATATTTTATCAATTTAAATTAGATGATAATACTTAACCATCATAATAATCATTAGCTTGCGAAAAGCAATTAAATATGCTAGTATTTTAATCATTAATAGGGGATTTTATAGGGGTTTTCTCATGTATGGCTTTAAAACGTACATGAGTTTTATAATGGTTACCGTAAAATTATTGAAAGGCTATGACTATGGATATATTAACACAGATACTTCTTGGCTTTTGCTTAGCCACAGACGCATTTGCTGTCTCTGTCACCAATGGAATATGCAGCCCTAAAATTACCAGAAAAAACGTCTTTAATACTGCATTTACCTTTGGCGCATTTCAGGGTATAATGCCTATACTCGGATTTACACTTTGCAGAAGCTTTTCTGATATAATATCAAAATATCAGCATTTTGTCGCACTGTTCTTACTTGGTGCCATTGGCATTAATTTAATTATAGAGGCCATAAAGGAGTCAAAGCATCCGGAAGGTGTATGCACCTCAAGAAATATCTTTACAGCCAAAAATCTGGTTGTACAAGGCTTTGCTACCAGTATAGATGCATTGGCAGTAGGTGTAAGCCTGGCAGCCATCGACGCAAGTATTACTACAACATCATTACTTATAGGAAGTATTACCTTCTTCTGCTGCGCATTAGGTGTATACATCGGCAGAAAATTCGGACTACTGTTAGGCATAAGGGCTAGATTAGGCGGCGGAATTCTTTTAATACTCATAGGTGTTAAAATATTTATTGAAAATATAATTTAATCAGAACGGATGAAGCCAATGAAAAAACTTTATATATCAGATTTGGACGGTACACTTCTTAGTCCCGATGCAACGCTTACCAAAAGAAGTGTTAGTATATTAAATGATTTAATAAACCAGGGACTATTATTTACAGTTGCTACCGCCAGAAGTATAGCTTCAGTTAAATATATTCTTAAGGATCTTAAGTTAACACTACCCCTTATATTAATGAATGGGGTATGTATATATGATCCTATAGTAAATGATTATGTTAATGTTGAGACCTTCAGTAAAGAGGATGCCCAAATCTTAATATCTATGATTGAGGAAAATCATCTGAAGGGATTTTTATATACAGTTAAAGACGGAAATCTTGCTACTTATTACGAGGAATTAGTTAATCGTTCCTTAAAGGATTTTTATGAGGAGCGGGTTAACAGATACAGAAAGCCATTTATACAAGTGGACAGCTTTACCACTTTAATCGATGAGCCAATCATATATTTTACCCTTATGGATCATAAGGATAGTTTAGAGCCGCTTAACCAAATAGTTAAAGAGCTTCCTAATATTAATAGTGTATTCTATAAGGATAACTACTTTAAGGATATGTGGTATCTTGAAATATTCTCAAAGAAGGCATCGAAATTCCATGCCGTACAATTCCTTCGTAGCTATCTGGCTGTTGATGAAATAATATGCTTTGGTGACAACCAAAATGATATGGCACTGTTTGATGCCTCTGACAAATGCTATGCTGTTGAAAATGCTATAGACGTATTAAAGCTTAGGGCAGATGGCATTATAGGAAGTAGTACAAAGGATGCTGTGGCAATATGGTTGGAGCAAAACGGCATAATCGCAACATGATGATTAGATTTTGAAAGGAGGACATGAATATGAATAGCATTCAAGACAGTTATGTATTATCAAATGGCTACAAAATCCCCTGTGTCGGTTTCGGAACATGGAGGCTTCCTGAATCAGACACAACTGTAGACATTATTAAGACCGCAATCGATTGCGGTTACAGACACATTGATTCTGCATATTCCTACTATAATGAAAAGTCTGTGGGTAAGGCTATTCGGACCTGTGGCTTAGACAGAAGCGAATTGTTTGTAACGACTAAGCTAAGTAATGGCGGTCATGGTTATGATAATACTATGAAAGAATTCGAAATATCAATGAATAACCTGGATATCGATTATGTAGATTTATATTTAATCCATTGGCCAAGACCCTTATCCATAAGGGACTCCTGGAAGGAACATAATGAAGGTACATGGAAAGCATTTGAGGAGCTATATAAGGCGGGCAAAGTAAAAGCAATCGGTGTCAGCAACTTCCTAGACACTCATTTGGAAGCCATATTAGAGACTGCAACCATCGCTCCTATGGTGAATCAGCTCGAGCTACATCCTCAGTATGTTCAAAGACAGGTGGTAGAATACTGTAAAGACCGTCGAATGATTGTACAGGCATGGAGCCCATTAATTAAGGGCCAAATGGATAATCCTGTTCTTGTTGATATTGCTAAGAAGCATAATAAGTCTGTAGCTCAGGTATTGCTACGCTGGAGTATCCAGCATGGATTTTTGCCGCTTCCTAAGACCTCCTCAAAGGAAAGAATGTTGGAGAATGCCGATATATTCGATTTCAGTCTGTCCGACGAAGACATAGAGGCCATGAAGGTTTTGGAGTCTCTTGGCAGAACCGGGGCACATCCCGATACCGCCGAATTCTAAAATTCTCAGACTATAATTATGAGGCTGTCGCAAATATTTGCGTTCAGCCTCTTTCGTATTTGTAAGCTATAGAAGATGTATGCCATGCTTTTCTGCTTCTTCAATCACATCGTCAGGCCAAACCGAAGCCTGAACCTCCCCGATATGTGCTTTTCTTAGATATAGCATACATATCCTTGATTGTCCTATGCCGCCTCCGACGGTATAAGGGAGTTCATTATTAAGTAATGCCTTCTGAAAAGGAAGCTCTGCCCTATCCATACAACCGCTTATCTCAAGCTGCTCTCTTAAGGAATGCTCATCGACACGGATACCCATGGACGATAATTCAAGCGCTATGTCGAGTACAGGGTAATATACAATGATATCACCATTAAGCTTCCAATCATCGTAATCCGGAGCTCTTGTATCGTGAGGTTCGCCCGATGCCAGCTTTGCTCCTATTTGCATGATGAATACCGCACCCATTTCCTTTGCAATATCATGCTCTCTTTCCTTCGGTGTAAGTGTCGGATAGCGGTCCTCTAACTCCTGAGACGTAATAAAGAATATATCATCGGGAAGAATTTCTTCGGTATATTCATATTTACCCGCTATATATTTCTCTGTATTCTTAAGAGCTTTGTATACAAGCCTAACTATGCTCTTTAATGTTTTCTCATTTCTTTCGCTCTTATCAATTATCTTTTCCCAATCCCACTGATCCACATATATAGAATGAATATTATCTGTTTCCTCATCTCTGCGTATGGCATTCATATCGGTATATAAGCCCTCTCCTACAGAAAAGCCATATCGTTTTAAGGCCAGCCTCTTCCATTTAGCCAAAGAGTGAACGATTTCGACTACTGCTTCGTTTTGCTCCTTAAGTCCAAATGCAACAGGTCTTTCTACTCCGCTAAGATTATCATTTAGACCGGTTTCAGGCTTTACGAATAGCGGCGACGATACTCTGATAAGATTCAGCTGCTTCGCCAATTCCCTCTCAAAATAGTCTTTTACCTCTTTAATTGCAATTTCAGTTTCCTTTATACTAAGCTGCGACTTATAGCCCTTAGGTATTACAAATTTCATATTGTCCTCCCAAATCCTACGGATCCCTCTCTATAGTATTCTTACATGATATGTAGCACATTTTACAATTATATATCATCTTTGTCAACCACTTGTTGGTACCGAACGAAATGTCTTAATTAAGTGCAAATATCTTATTTGGATTCAAAACATTCTTTGGATCAAATGCTTCTTTAATTTTTCTCATGATTTCTGTAACATCGGGGTCTTGTGCCTCCAGTAAATATGGCTTCTTTGCATATCCGATACCGTGTTCACCTGAAACCATACCTCCGAATTCATGAGCCTTATTGTATATTAACTGCATGGCCTCTTTCATTTTCAGGTTCCATATTTCATCGCTAAGATCATCCTTTAGCAAATAGATATGAAGGTTTCCATCCCCCGCATGGCCAAAGCACTTAATACGGAGCCCGACTTTATCTTCCACTTCCTGTGTGTATTCAACCAGAGCGTTAACCCTGCTTCTTGGAACTACCACATCTATCTCATCCATATATGTTGTCGAACCCTTAATTGCTTCTAAAAATGCGCCCCTTGATTTCCAGATGATTTCGTTTCTTTCCTCGGTGTCTGATATTAAGACATCGAGAGCGCCTTGTTCAATACATATATTTGCAACATCATGATAATCCTTTTCGATTTCCTCTGTTGTTGTATCATCGGAATGTACTTCAATTTTATATCCTGTATTAGGATCATATCGATACGGATGATGCGTAAGCATATCGGCAAATACTGATTTTATAGGCATGTCCATAACACAATTAATAATATCCGCAATATGTGAACCTATATCAGCCAAAGCCCGTGCGGGACTCGTTTCCGGAACCAGTCTTTTTGAATAATCGGTTTTACGGGTATGTGATTCCTGCAGATAATGACCTCTTATAAAAAGTGGACGTCCGTAATCGCCTTTTTGTACTCCCTCTTTTATCTCCTGTACAGCTGCATTTAATCGATATTGATGATTTACTCCATGAGCAACCTTCTTCTCTATTGCCAAATCAAGCAGCTCTTTAGCCGAATCTGCATTTAAGCTTAATGGTTTTTCTGAGAAAATATGTTTACCCGCCTCTATTGCTGCCCGATTTATATCATCGTGAAGATGATTAGGGGTACAATTATGAATTACATCTATTCGAGGATCTGTAATCATATCCTTCCAATGCTGATAGCCCACTTCAATATTATGCTTTTCCATTAATGCATTAAGCTTGCTTGGATTTGATGCACAAATACCCAATACATGTGCTCCTTGTAATCTTCGAATGGCATCAATATGTAAAGTACCTATAAATCCCACTCCGATTACACCTACATTTAATTGCTTCATGGCATATCCTCCGAAATATTATTTCACAATAGAAAATGCATATATTCTATCCATGGTAAAATGATAACATAAATGTTGTTTTATTTC
>JAAYTK010000070.1 GCA_012523775.1 Clostridiales bacterium
AAGATTATAATGTAGATTTCCTTTTCCATAGTAAGCGTTTGCATTTTCAATATCCAATGCTATAGCCCTATTATAATCCTGTAAAGCCTCTTCATATTTGCCTAAATTAAGATATGTATTACCCCTATTGCTGTATTCCACACTTTCATTAGGCAGTATTTCAATCGCTAAATTACCATTTTCGAGGCTTAAATCATATTCACCGAGCAGATAATAAGCCAAGCATATATTATTATAGGCATCGCTTAACAGCACTCCTGCTACATCACTATCCTCAGAAAACTCTAATGTTTGATATTCCTTGGCATACTCAAGTGCTTGCTCAAAATATATCAGGCTGCTTTCCACATAATTTGATTCAAGCAGGTCTAAACCCTTAATATTTGCTTCATTTGCAGATGCATATATATTTTCTAAATATGTATAATCTGTATAATTTTGGACAAATTTTCTCAGAAACAATATTCCCCCAACCAAAAAAGTCAAATATATAAGTATGCATGCCGATAATAAGAAAGCTTTTTTCTTTGATTTTCTCACAATCTTCCTCCACCTTAGTTAAATTAATAATATGATAATCCGACAGTCAAATCATGTCAATTATTTCAATTAATTAATAAAAAATCAGGTGTCTGGCACGTTCATTGATACTTCTTATGGCTCAATAATGACAGTCGTTCCCATCCTACAATGCTCCCATAATATATCCATGATATCATCGTCAACAGCTATACATCCTGCTGTCCAGTCTGAATGCGAACCATGACCGTGAATCATTATCTCTCCTCCCAAAGCAGTATTCCAAGGGGGCTGTTCCTTACGGGTAATCGCATCCTCAATTAGGTCATAGGTGCTTTGTTCTATTAAGCCTGCTTCTAAGCCTTCTATGGCATCCTCAATATTGGGATAGGATAATCCAAGTGACAGATAAAATCTACTGGCACTGTTTCTGGTGCATACATAATATAAGCCCTCCGGAGTACGTCCGTCTCCTTCTCTCTGCTTATCTCCCACAGGATCGAATCCCAATCCTATCGGATAGCTTTCCACCAGTGTATCACCATCCCAAAGCTGGAGAATTCTATCTGCCTTCTTAACGATAACCTTAGGATTATCTATATCCACTATAGAGTTTACTACTTCATCTGCCTGCCATTCTTCACCTAATAAATCATTTCTTATATAACCGATTTTACTGTCATGCTTCACTTTAATCCAATCACCCTCTGTACCAATATATTCAACTGCCGTACCCTTATTTAATAAGTCAAGAATATTCGATTCCAATGATGCTTCCTCTCTCAACCTGACTCCATCCCCAATAACATAGTAGTTCACAGCGGCTTCGGTCTCGTTGGGATTATCCTTTACTTGTTCATTACTTATATCTATATGCTCGGTACCATCGTTCAAAGCTTCATTTCCTTCTAAATCCTTCTCATCATTCTCTATACTTTCATAATTATCTATTGGGACGTCATTATCATGTTTTGCTTTACATGAAATAAATGCAAAGCCAAGCATTAATGTTAAGATTAATAAATATGCCCTTTTCATATCCGATGCTCTCCTAATTTCGTTGCCTATATTAACTGTTTATACTAAAATGCAGAGTGTCTATGAATTATCAACACTCTGCATGTCGTCAACTCTCTTCTTCCAGTTGCCGTGCCCTGAGAGCCCGCCTTTTCCTTCTTGCTTCCTCTGAAGAGTTCATAATAAAATCCTTAATGATTCCGGGCCGCTTTATATGCTCCAATACAAGTTTGGGATGCGTGGTATCTCCTGTGTAACAGGTTATTGTTCCAAGCTTAAATATTCGCTCCATAAAGCTTCTTGTAAGACGAACATCCTGTATCTTATACATAAATGCTTCATCCTCGGTAATACTTAAGAAACCGGAAGTAATGGTTAGCTTTTCCTCTGATATTCTATACTTTGTATAGCTTAACGGTAAACCTAAAAATTTCGTTCTTTTCCTTTCTAAATAAACCATGTTATACCCCTTTATGTCTATTCGATTTCAATTATCTTTGTTTTGGTATCTCTGGTAACAATCAGATTGATGTCGGACATATCAATGTCCCTAGTCACTTCAAATATCAAAATAGCGGGTATCTTTTCCCCTGCCCTAACATTTAGCTTTATGTATTGCAAATTGTTTTCCAACAGGGCTAATTGAGGCTTATATATAGTTCCTACATTTATATCAAGCTGATACTGTATCTGTGCTTTACTAAGATCGATTATCCTATCCTCATCACTTATGTTCTCGACTATAAAATCAACCACCAACAATTGATATCCTTTTCTCGGGTCAACAGAGAACACTAAGTTTGACTCATCCTCGGGATATGTGTCGGCAAGATGATAGCCGGAATATTGTATATCGAAGCTGTCATCCCCTATTACCTCCGATAGAGTATACTGAATATCCTCCGATACAGTCCCGTCATTATCACTATTTTCATCATTGTTACTTTCATCAATGTCATTATTCTCATCATTGACACTTTCATCAATGTCATTATTCTCATCATTGATGTCCGGAATGTCGGTTGGCTCAGGCTCAATTTCATATATCTCCTGATAACTGAGAAGTGACGATGAATAGTGCTTATCATAATGAAGCAGGCGATTTGCCATATATTCTGCCACAATATCCGTCTGTGCTTCTGATAAGGGATAATCCTTTATACATCCAGCTAATGTAATACTTAAGATACATATGATTAATACTAAAAGCCTCTTCAACTGTTCTTCCTCCAATCAAAAGGAATATCTAATAAATATCTTAGCATTAATTACAAATTTCAGCAACAAAAATAAAACAAGTTTAGTATTACGTAGCAGTTATATCCAGCTCAAACCAGAATTCGACTCCAGAGGTGTGGTTGTTGACACCGCATTCCTTATTGTGTGAGTTCATAATAGCCTTAACGATAGATAATCCTATACCGTTTCCGCCATACTCCCGAGTTCTTGCCTTGTCTACCTTATAGAATTTAATCCAAATCTTATCCAAATCCTCCTCAGGTATGTTCTCTCCGGTATTAAATACCGCTATTCTTAATACGTTTCCTCTGCGAATCAGCTTAATTTCAATTATCTTCGGTCCACTGACATGATTTAATGCATTGCTGATATAGTTGGATAATACCTGCTGGATTAAGTACTCATCAGCCCATACATAGATAGATTCCTTCTCATTAAAATGTATAATTACACCCTTTTGCTTAAACAGAATATCATTGGTCATTAAAACCGAATTTATCAGCTGAACAATATCAAAGCGTTCAAAATTAACCTGGTTCTTACCGAATTCCAACTCATTTAAAGTTAAGAGTTTCTTAACCATCTGATTCATTTTGTTCGCTTCGTCTATTATTACTTCACAATAAAAGTTCCTATTCTCCTCATCCTCATTGACATTCTCTATTAGTCCCTCAGCATATCCCTGAATTAAAGATATGGGTGTCTTTAGCTCATGGGATACATTCGACAGGAACTCCTTACGCATCTCATCTATTTCAATCTTCTTTTGAATATCACTCTGTAATTCATTGTTAGCACTTTTTAACTCTAGTATAGTATCCTTAAGCTTATCGGACAGGGTATTTATACTCGTCCCCAGCTCACCTATCTCGTCCATCTTTTTAACAGGATATTTTACATCAAAATCCAACTCAGACATCTTCTTAGCAATGTCGGCCATCTCATGTATAGGTTTGGTGAATTTGCTGCTTACGACAAGCATGGCAATGATTCCGATAATAACAGCCGCAAGTCCGATATATCCAAGGAATCGATTTGCCAACGCAACACTTTCCTGTATGCTTTCAAAATTGGACCGCAGAAATACAACCTTGTTATCCTCCAGAATACCCATCAGGTCTATGTAGTTGGCATCCAGGTGGCTGTCATAAAGTCTGTAGATAATAAAATTATCCTCCTCCCTAATGATTGTCCTGTCAATCTGACTGGTGTTTGCGTTCATATAGTTTTGGATTAGAAGCTGTATCTGTGCCTCTTCTCTTTCACCAAAGTCCAAAGGGTGAGGATAGCTAGAAAGCGGTGAGCCTGCAAAGGACATAATTACATAAATATTGACACCACTATTAGAGGATAGCCTCTCCATAACCAAGGTATCCTCTTCTGACAGAAAAATCTCATCCTGATTTTTCTCATAAACATCCTGCACCCGAAAAAAGACATCCGCTATTTGGTCCACCTTGCAGTGCAGATAATAATCTGCTAAAAAAGTGCGGTTTATGAACCAAGTAATAAAGATTGTGAGTGCAATCAGTGCTGTTAATAACATAGCCAGCTTAAATCTTATGGATAGCTTCATTAGTCTACCTCAAACTTATAACCAAGTCCCCATATGGTTTTAATATAGTTACCCTTATCTCCCATCTTACTCCTAAGCTTCTTCACATGGGTATCGATAGTCCTTGCATCTCCAAAATAATCGTAATTCCATACATTATTAAGAATCCTCTCTCTGGAGAGAGCAACCCCCTTATTCATAACAAAATAAGTTAGTAATTCGAACTCCTTGTAGCTTAAGTCAATAGGGACATTATCGATCTTTACCTGATGTGCCTTCTTGTCAAGAGTTATTCCTCCTATTTCTATGACTTCATCATCAATGCCTGCGGTCCTTCGAAGCACAGCCTCTACTCTGGCGACCAGTATTTTGGGGCTAAAGGGCTTTGATATATACTCATCCACCCCAAGCTCAAAACCTAACAGCTCATCCTTCTCTTCCCCTTTAGCTGTCAGCATAATAATAGGCACATCGGAATACTCTCTGATTTCCTTGCATACCTGCCATCCGTCTATTTTGGGCATCATAATATCTAAAATTATCAATGCGATACCCTTTGTTTGGAAGAAGATATCCAAGGCCTGTTCTCCGTTTTCAGCTTCAATAACGTCATAATTATTTCGAACTAAGAAGTCCCTAACGAGCTTTCTCATTCTACTTTCATCATCTACGACTAATATCTTTAGCTTGTCCAATTGGCACCTCCGCTATATATATTTAATATATAGTAGCAAATATCTATGACGATTTTGTGAATTGCTCTTGAGGATATATAAGTCCCCACTTTGCACGTATCTCATCCATAATTTTCATGTTGTCAAGAGTTACATTAAGGGGATTAAATGGACTTTCTAATAGTCCCTCTCTCAGACAACGATTTACCTCTTCGGCCTCATACTCATATCCATTCGCTCTGAAGGGCTCATCAAATGTATCCAGGCATTGGTATTTGTTATCATAAAGCCTCGCAGAACTAGCCATCCAGAATCTTTCTACCTTGATTATGCCCTTTTCACCCACTATAAGTGCATCATTTCCTATTTCAGCGGAAATGGATGAGGAAAGGTCTGCCAGTACATTGTCTTTATACTGTAAGATTATCACATTCTGCTCATCGACTTGGCTTTTTCCGATAATGGCGCGACTTACAATATTGTCAGGCATCTTACCCAGAAGAAATGTTGCATAGGATATGGGGTAAACTCCTACATCCAACAAAGCCCCGCCCCCAAGAGCAGGGTTATATAACCTACTGTTTATATCAAAATCTGCATGAAATCCAAATGAAGCCTTGATGTGAAGCACTTTCCCTATTCTACCGTCATCAATCCAATGCTTTACCCGCAGATTGGCAGGAAGAAGCTTAGTCCACATGGCCTCCATCAAAAACACCTTATGTTCCCTAGCTAAATTAATTAAATACTCACTGTCTTTGACGTTTAATGTAAACGGCTTCTCACATAATACTGCCTTGTTGTTTTGGATGCATAAAGCCGCTGTATTCTTATGCTCAGTATGAGGGACCGCAATATAAATCACATCTATATCTTGATCCCCTGCGAGCTCCTCATAGCTTCCATAAGCTTTCTCTGCCTTAAACCTGTCCGCAAATTCCTTTGCCCTGGAATCGCTTCTTGATGCTACTGCGGTAAGCGAACATCCCTCAACGGATTGTAAAGCCGTGGCGAATTTAGCCGCAATACTGCCTGTTCCAAGTATACCCCATGAAATATTCTTCATATATATACCTCCTGGTTTTATAACTACATTTTACTATTCGCTATATATAAAAGCAATATTATCCTAATATTCAAACCAGAATATCACTCCATCCTCGCTATTTCTTGCACCATATAAGAATCCATGCAATTCAAGAATCGTGCGGCAAATCGACAGCCCCAGTCCCGTTCCTTTGGTATCGCTTCTCTGTATATCACCCTTCATATATGGATGCCATATTTCATCTAATTTATCCTCCGGTATGTGGCTGCCGCTATTGTATATTTCAAAGGTATTATCGGATATACTTATACGGATTATTCCGCCCTCAAGCGTATTTTCTATGGCATTTATAAAGAAATTATCGATTACTCTCTCCATTAAAGATCTGTCCGCACTTATGTCAGCATCCCCCTCCTGAGACACAGTAATGAATTTCTCATGGCAGATCAGTTTATAGCGATTAATAATATCGGTACAAATCTTTTGAAGAGATACCTCCTCCAACATCAGCTCAAAATAATCCGACTCTATCTTTGACATCTCAAGCATTTTCCCTATTATTTGGTCCATTCGATAGACATTTGCATTGATTTGATTGGCATAATGCTCCCTTTTCTCTGTATAGATATTTTCCTGTAGGTTTTGTGCATATCCCGATATAATACTTAGAGGAGTCTTTAAATCATGAGCAAGTGCATCAGTCATTTCCTTTCTTTGTCTCTCAATTTCCTCCTGCTTCATATATGTTTTGTATGTTTGTCTGGAAATAATAATTCCTGCTGCCAGAAACACTAATAAGCATGAAAGCCAGACAAATGGTAATGTAGGATAAAGCTTATCAAACATATTAATATCTCGGCCTATTACAGTCCAAAAGATACTATGATGACGCTCTCCGTTTTCTATCTTAACCTCAGACATAAATGGAATAGGTATGTAATATCTATAGGTTAATGCATGTGTCCTTTGTACAATATTCTCACTGAAAAAATTCTTAACAGTCTCCTCTAATATTACTTTGTCGGCTACCATTTCACGAAGTCCATTTCGTCCTTCATATTTATGACCTTCATATCCGGGACTATGTACGCGTGGACTGATATAACCAAATCTATAATAGGGTAGACCTTCAGTGTTATTATAGTCGGCTACATAGACTATTTCATCAGTATTTGTACCGCTGCTTGTTTTAACCTGTCCACTCTCGTCAAAACTGGTGGCATAATAAGGTGTAATAACAATCCTGTTAGGAATAACCATTTCATTATCAGTCCACAAACCTTCTATTCTTACTGAGTACCCGCTTAAATCCCCTACTTTTTTTGCTTTTGGATATGCATAAATATATTTTTCAATTTCACCTATCTCATCATCATCAAACCAATTCTTGGGGTTTATTAAGCCATAGGTGGTAAATTGCCTATTGCCCTCAACATGCTCTGTGTAGCTACAACTCCAGTAATCATTGCTACTAAGAATCAACTCATAATCATCTGCAAATAAGGCGATTTCCACGTCTCCAACGGCATAATTGCTTATTTCAAAAGCTAGATCTATTTTCATCTCTGACATATCAGTTATATTGTTGTCCTCATCAATATGATTGTTCAGGGTCTTATGAATTCTGTTGGCAGCCTGTACAGCAAATGAACCAAATTCAAGTCCGGCAGCTTTTTTCTCCTGTGAAAGAAAAATACAACTAAAGGCTATCATTAGAGCCAAATAAGTAACTGCCAATATTCCAAATATTCGTCTGTAAATTGATTTTATTATTTTAATCCTCTTCACTATTCAACCTCCAATTTATAGCCTTTTTTAAATACGGTTTTTATCTGAGTGGATGCGTTACCAATGGCCTTTCGCAGTTTCTTAACATGATTATCTACTACTCTTTCATTACCATCAAAATCATAGCCCCATATCCTGATCAGCAGGCTCTCACGACTTATAGCTCTGCCTTGATTCTCCATGAGTGTCTTTAGGATCGCATATTCTTTTGGTGCCAGTGATACTTCTTCTTCATTTACATAAACCGCCCATCTATATGGGTCCAGCCTAATCCTTCCGACTGTCATTATTTGCTTTCCAACCATTCCTTTTGAACGTCTAAGAATTGCATTTACCTTTGCATAAAGTTCAGCCAAAGAAAAGGGCTTAATTACATAATCATCACATCCCAGGCTATATCCGTGCAATCTGTCTGATTCATTTTGCTTTGCAGTAATAAATATAATCGGTACATCACTGGTCTTTCTAAGCTCTCTGCAGATTGTGAATCCATCTACCTCCGGCAACATGACATCCAAAAGAATCAGGTCATAATCATTGGCGACACCTTCAAGCTGACCATCCAGTCCGGTTTCAGCCGCACTGATAACTATCGCTCCATTACTTTTCTCGGTAAAATAATCTATAATTATCTCTCTAATCTCCGAATCGTCCTCAACCAATAGCAGTCTATGTACCATTTCTTCACCTCCAAGATGATGATACCATACAAATATATCCTTTTTATATCCTTATTAAAAATAGAATTAAATCCGTGAAATCTAGGCTTTCAGTAATTATTATTTTCGCATATTTGGGAGTATTAGTGAAACATTTTACTCAATCTTATAGGAATTAGTGTATAATATTGACAGAGGTCTTGAAGAAGTATTTCAATTGAGGCAACAAATGGAACGAGTGGAGTCATATTTTTGTTCGTTTATTGCATAGAAAAGCACCCCGAAGGATGCTCTTTTTATTATTTGTCAGCAATAATCTCTACGGTATTGTTTATGTCTTCAAGTTCGCTTCTAATAGACCCAATGTCATCCGTATCAAATTTAATACTACCAACATCACTTTCAATTGAACTTGTGCTACTCTGAACTCTAACTAATAAATCAACTATTGTAGATAATTTCTCGGATATATCCCCCAACATTGCCATTAAAACATCATTATCCATTGAACACCCCCCTTTGCCCAAATACCACCACATTATGACAGTATCTGCAACACATTCAAAGAATATAGTTATCATTTAATTTCAGTTGATTAGATACTTAACTTCGATCTCAAATTTTTGACTTAAGGCAGTACAATCCTGGATAGTAAAAACCTAGCTTTTTCATTTATTTTTAATCTAACCAATATGTCAAATACAAAAGCCTTACAACACTTGAGTTGTAAGGCTTTCAGTGACAAGCTCCCCATGGGACTCGAACCCACGACCTACGCATTACGAATGCGTTGCTCTACCAACTGAGCTAGGGAAGCATATATAATTATGAGTGGCAGACATTATGTTTACCACTCATCAATTCTAATATAATCTTTGAAAAATTACAAGAGTAATAAATAATTTTATAACAGTATTAATTACATAAATTTATTTCGACTTTATAAGTACAAAAAAACCCCACAAACTGGGGTTTCCAATGAAGGTTATTAAATCGAGGCGACGGGATTCGAACCCACGGCCTCTGCGTCCCGAACGCAGCGCTCTACCAAACTGAGCCACGCCTCGTGTATGTCTTTTAAAACCGCAATATTTATTATCTTACAAAAGTCTATAAAAGTCAACTCACTTTTTTATGATTATGTGCACTCCTATAAAACTCCTATCCCTTCATCTTGATCAAGTTCTAGGTTTCACTCACATATTCTAATATATCCCCGGGTTGACAATCCAGAGCTTTACATATTCCTTCCAGTGTATTGAATCTTATTGCTTTTGCTTTACCGTTCTTTAGTATTGAAATGTTAGCCATGGTTATTCCTACTTTTTCACTTAATTCAGTTACACTCATTTTCCTCTTTGCTAACATAACATCTAAGTTCACTATTATCATAATCTATCACCTACACAGTCAAGTCATAATCATCTTTGTATACTATGGCTTTCTTTACTATACTTTTAACTAACATAATTACTGCCGCAATTATCCATATTACGATGATTGAGCCAACCATTATCATTGCCGGTAATGGGCCGGGTCCACCAATGGTATTCATATAGCCAAGTAGAATCATTATTCCAATTGTTGCTATAATACACATTCCCGTTAGTATTTCTAAACCCCTTGTAAATCTTAGGCTAAATGTATTCCCACGGTCGAACAATATAAGTAAATACATTATGATACCTATTCCAAACATTAATAGTCCCAATAATAATTCGCAGGCAATAAGTATAGGTAGTTTTGCATACTCAAGTTCAGGATAAATATACACCATTTCATTGGCCAATGTTGGCAAAATATACACCCCTGCAAATATTACTCCCAATGAAAATAAAATTAATAATACTTTTAATACATTTGACGCTATGTTAACCTTCATTCTGCTCTACCTCCATATTTTTCATATTGTATTATAACTCCATATCTTGTGTTTGTCAATATTTATTTATTGATTATCAATAAACTTTTATCGATATTTATAGTGTCCAAATTTCAAGTATGCACTCAAATTCAATTCTTCTCATTTTCAAATAATGCACATATAAATATGTAGGCAAAAGAAATTAAAAAACATGGCTATCGGGGTTTCCTTGACCCTGATAACCATGGTTTTACTGTTTTTAATAACTACTTTATTTAGTTAAGCCTGATGCAATTTAAAGATATGAGGAGTTTGTTTTAAGTGATTAGAATGACTTAGTATGCCACTATTATGCCGCCTTCATTGGCATACAGGGTACTTACTCCTGCGGTATCTACAATAAAGCTATCCTTAAAAGGAACTCTCTTAAGAATCTCCTCCTTAATGAACTGAGCTCTTTCAATGCAATTGCAGTGAGCGATTGCAAGAATTCTCTCGTTAGGCTTTATTACATCCCGTTCAATAGTCTTTGCCAAAGTTACTAAAGCCTTCGTTATTCCTCTAGCTTGCTCTAACTTAGCTATGGTTCCCTCAGGTGTGCCTCCCATAATCGGTTTAATGTTTAATACATTTGCCACTAATGCCTGAAGGTGACTAAGTCTGCCACTCTTTCGTAAATTATCTATATTCTCTAGTACGAATTTGGTCTTCATTTCCGAACGAAATGCATTAACCTTCTTAATTATGTCATTAAACAGATGCCCCTCACTAATAAGCTCCTTTATCTTCATAGATATCAAGGTTTGACCCACAGAGGCACTACGGGAATCAATAATTCCAATATTCTTATTCGGATTTTCTTCAAGATATAGTCTCTTAGCTAATTCAGCACTATTATAAGAGCCACTTAATTCTGAAGATATTGTAACTACAAAGGTATCGCCCTCTTTGTTGAATTCCTTCAGATAATCATCAGGTGAGGGACATGCTGATTTTGGACTATTAGAGCTTTCCTTCATAGTCTTTAAAAATTCCTTTTGATTAAACTCGCCATTATCCACAAACACCTTATCATCAACCATTAGAGATAGCGGAACAACCTTAAATCTTGAGTCTTCTTTAAGATGCTTTGGGAGATCTGTGCAACTGTCTACTAATATTTTATGCTCCATATTATTCCTCCATTGTTGCATGTATAAAACTAAAGCATCAAATTCTTCTATGCTATCTGCATTTCTATATCTTGTTGCATTTGAGCTTCATAACATGGTTTCTATTACTACATGATAAGGTATTTTGCTTAATTTTACAAGTGCCTCATTGAAAATATAATAAATTTTATAGTTTTTTAATATTTGTCTATATTATTTTGCCCAAATGTATCATTTATATTATTCGCATCATGATTTCGTTACTTCTCTGAATGAATTTTGTCATAGCTTCGGAATCCAGAGGCTTATGACCAAGTAACGCCAAATCATATAGCTGTTCACAAATCATAGGTGTATGCTCTGATCCTTCATTGGTGATGATATACTGTACCAGCTTATGATTCGCATTCAATACAAGTGTCTCACCGCCGCCAAAAGCATCGGAGTCCATACCCGATAAATTATACATTCTCATCATGTCCTGCATTCTGCGGCTTTCTTCGGACAAGGTAATTACAGAAGATACTTTATCATTCTTGAGTTTTTCTACCTTGACCTCCAGCTTCTCTTTTCCCAGCACCTTACGGAACAGCTTGGTCATGGCTTCAGTATTGTTCTTTAGTATCTTCATATCCTTTTTCTTGGTTTCATCCTTGAAGTCGTCTGTAATGTCAGCATCTATACGCTGGAATCTGATATTCTTATTCTTAAACTCTACGTGAGATATAAAGGGCTGGTCTATATTATGGGTCAGGATTAAAGCATCCATGCCGGCTTCCTTAAACATATTGATATACTGGCTCTGCTGTTTCTCGTCGGTTACATAATATACGGTAGTTTTATTCTCTTCCTTAGTCTCATCATAATCATCATCTTCTTTATCAGCAGTATCCTCTTTGGTTTTATCCTCTTCCTTCTTGTCTTCGGATGCTTTGGACTTAATAGAGTCAACATATTCATCCAATGTAATATATTTGCCCTCCAGATTCTTATATATGATAAAATCCTTCATCCTGTCACTGAATTTCTCATCCTTAAGGCATCCAAACTTAATAAACGGGCTGATGTCCTCCCAGAATTTATCATAATTTTCTCTTTCAACCTTATACATTCCGGTAAGCTTATCGGCAACCTTCTTCGAAATATATTCCGATATCTTCTTTACAAAGCCATCATTCTGCAAAGCGCTTCTGGATACATTAAGAGGCAGGTCAGGACAATCTATCACTCCCTTTAGGAGCATAAGAAACTCAGGAATAACCTCCTTAATATTATCCGCTATAAATACCTGGTTGTTATATAGCTTTATAACACCCTCAATAGAGTCATATTCCGTATTTATCTTAGGGAAATACAGTATTCCCTTAAGATTGAAAGGATAATCCATATTCAGATGAATCCAAAATAATGGCTCCTTGTAATCATAAAATACGTCTCTGTAGAACTTCTTATATTCCTCTTCGGTACAGTCATTGGGATGCTTTGTCCACAGAGGGGTAGTATCATTAATAGGTTCCTCTTTCTTTTCATCCTTCTTCTTATCTTTCTTCTTGTCCTTCTTCTTGTCATCCTTAGCCGAATCGGCATCCTCCACAGCCTTCCCGTCCTCATCTACCGTGGTGGATATAACCTTGTCCTCTTCTTCCTCGATAGGATCGTTGGCATTCCTAAAATATATCTCAACAGGCATAAAGGAGCAGTACTTATTAAGAACTTCCTTTACCCGGTACTCATTAGAGAATTCATAGCTTTGATCATTAAGATGGAGAATGATATCAGTTCCTCTCTCGCTTCTGTTACCCTCTCCCATCTCATATTCTGTGCCGCCGTCGGATACCCAGTATACGGCAGGAGCATCCTTCTGCCAAGACTTAGTCTCGATGGTAACCTTATCTGCCACCATAAATGCAGAATAAAAGCCCAACCCGAAATGTCCGATTATCTGATCGGCATTTGTCTTATCCTTATATGTCTCCAGGAATTTCTTTGCTCCTGAAAATGCTATCTGATTGATATATTCCTTTACTTCATCTGCGGTCATTCCGACACCGTTATCGGAAAAGGTTATGGTCTTCTCATCAGGATTTACCGTAACAATAATCTTGTAATGGTTATCCTCGGGAATGTCAGCCTCGCCCATGATTTCAAGCTTCTTCAGTTTTGTGATGGCATCCGCAGCATTTGATACCATTTCGCGGATGAATATGTCATGATCCGAATACAACCATTTCTTAATTATTGGAAATATATTCTCCGAATTAATAGATAAATTACCTCTTTCTGTACTCATGCTTTTCTTCCTTTCCTCACATAATTATCTTTTAATTCTTTTACCAATTATCATAATATGTGTGTTATAAATTGTCAAGAAGATTTTAGCACTCTCACGACAAGAGTGCTAACAATTAGACTGCTTCTATTCTTCTTCAAAAGATATATTCTGACTGCTTAAGAACCTCTTAACCCATGTATCCCATTCTGTCTCAATTGTCTTATCCAGGGTAAAGGTCTTTATTGCGGTTCCGGTAATTATATGAAGTTCGCTCTTTTCGAACCATATATTTAAATATAATCCACCCACATCCTCGGATGTAAGCTTGCCCCCCAGACCATCTACAAATCTGTCTGTCTGATTCTTCGGGAGCTGGAATACTATCTTCATAAGTAACGGTGATTTATTTCCCTTTATTACCGCAAAGGCAATTCCCCTAACTTCACCCCATAATACTGCATTCTCTATGCTTCTCTCCTCCAGCTCTTCCTTTGAGAAAAAATTTTTATAAAATTGCCCTGATACAGAAAAGCTTGTGAAGGTTTGAATATCCATTTCTCTTAACACAAATTCATCAAATAGGGTATTGGCAAGAAGCTTTGACATAAAGGATTTGACATCTGTAATTTTTAATGAAATCATATCTTCTTTTGATGACCTGCTCTCTTATTATTTGGTATTTATTTTTATAAAGTACCTGTATATATTCTTACATATTACAAACAATATGGATACACATAATTAATGAACCGTAGCTTAAAATAAGGAGGATTGTTTATGTATTTCGAACCATCCAAAAAAGTCTATTATCGATTTCCTTCCAACAAAAGCATCTTAATGATGGACCATCGGATGTATTTTCCTGAAAAACCGACCCATGCCACAGAAGATTTCTATTCTCATCATCGGTCTACGGATTATATGCCGGAAGAAAAACATATCAACGATTTTAAGTAATTAGAACTATAACATATAACAGCAGTAGATGTACGGGGTAGAATGCATAGAAGAAATACTTCATGCCGGTACCCTTTTTTCCGTTATAAAATGCTATCGGCAGTACTGCCAAGGCTGAAAAAGCCTGCACAATATCAAAGCTTATTATAAGTAAGGATAGGACAAGTAATGCCTTGCTTCCCCGGAATAAGTAAAATGCCACGATTAGCAGAACACCCCTAAAATTGTAATCCGTTCTTAAAATTACCGCTATGAGACAGGATGCTATTGTGATTATGGCGTTAATTATGTTGACATACAGCATATTATTCTTAAATCTCTTTTCAACCATGCTCATCAGCCATATAGTCATAAGACCGAGAAACAACGTAAAGAATATATTCTGATGCCTCATAAACCTTTCTAGCACTATATCAAATATTTTAGCATCCGAAAATATCCTTGGTAAGTCGGCTTTAATATCTCCACCTGACTTTGAAAAGAAAGAGTTATAAAATGCCAAATCAAAGGGAAGTTCTGATATCAAGGCAAATATACCGAGTCTTGTAAGATATTTCTTAACACTCCTGGTATTATAAAATCCCTCAACTAACAGAAACACGAAGATTGGAAGAGCAAGTCTTCCGATTAATCTCCCCGCTATATATAACCATGTGTCAACCGGAACCAATACTGCTGTCACATGGTCGATTAACATCGTTATAATAGCCACCAACTTTAAAGCGAATGTGCTCATAAAAATACCTTCCTTATTGTTATTTTAGATTTCCGGATTCTCAAATATGCATCCTCTTTTTAAGCTCTGTCTTCATATTATCACCCTCGAACAATATCATAGCCGAAAGTGATATTATGCTTACAGCCACACATATTACTGAGGGAAATTGCACATTAACCCATTTAAATATAATAAAGATAGCCGGCACGAAGCCAAATATAGCATCTATAAGCAGATATATGATTAGGTCCCCTACACCGATTTTCAATATCTTAGCCCCTACGGCCATCACTATCATCGCAAGTACGCAGACGGTCGGTATTACATAATCAATTGACCAACCGATCCAACCCATTGACCTGTCCCATATAAATGACAGGATACTGATTATCCCTACCTGCCACAGGATGGTTTTTGCTATATTATTCTTATTGCGTATTATAAAGAAAAGACTAATCCACATGGACAGCACCCCGGCTGCAACCAGTATCGACCAAAAGGAATCCTTAGTAAATATCAAATTAACTGCAAAGCTAACCACCACACCCACTATAGAAATCAAAATAAGTAAGCGGATGAAAAGGTTGAACTCCTGATAAATAGTAGGGATGTGAGGAAATACATCCTCCTTAGGATTACCCTTATCCTCCAGTATACCTGCACATAGAGGACAGACAGTATGCTCTCCCCTGATTTTAACCTTACAATGAATACAGTTTTGCATGCCGGCCTCCATTCTATATCTCCTTAGCATTTGAAGATATGATAATCGGTATATTTTCATTAGCCAGGTGACGGAAAAAGTTCTTTTGAATATCCGTGCCTACAAACGGAGAGGTAAAGCTTACCACCAAATTATTCTGATATGAGCAAATGGCAATCTGAGGTCTCTTGGCGCTGACAAAACAGTTAAACATAGTGACGTATGGATCAAACTCAGAGCCTATTGTAATCTTACCCACATTAGACAATGTAGCAGTGATTCCTTTATCGCTTAGCCTTGTGGCCAATCTTAACACTCTGTCCTTGATTACCAAGGGTACAGCCCGCATGAAGGCATTATGCTCCAATGATAACAGGCGGTTCATATGCTTTTCAAGATTTTCCTTCGTAAGCTCTCTTTCAAAGCTTTCCTTCACCGATGCTATAATATCCCCCAGCTCATCACCGGATGTACTAAAATTATAGCTTATATTTATAGTGGCAAAGAAGTTTCTTGCAGTAACAGAAGGAAAATACGACCTTAAATTCACCGGCACGGATAGGACTATGGGGTTCTTTTTGCTTCTGGCAGGCATCTCCTTATAAATAGACTTTATAAATAATGCAACCAGATATACCGTAAGTGTAGTGTTGTGCTTACGGGAAAGATTAAGAACCTCATTAACCGGCATCAATCCCTCTATAATCTTAATACGATTGTCGATAGACCTTCTGCCTTGGATTCGATATGCTTTCGTAATTTTAATCTTCTTGGGAATTCGCTTGACGCTATAGTGCTTTTGAAAGCTGTCATCCATCTTCTGTGAAAGAGACGCATCATAGTCCAAAAGCGGAAGTTGTCCCTTAAAATCATCCCTGTATTTTATTGTTATATAGTAATAAAGCAGTGTTTTTAAGAATCCTAAGGCTCCGGTGCCGTCTGTAAGGGCATGAAACACCTCAAGATTTATACGCTTCTTATAATAGGTAATCTCAAATAAAAGATTCCTACGGCTTCGCCTATACAGCATGCTGCAAGGTAGCTTGGTTTCCTCGGAAACCTCCGGCATAAGATCTGTGCTCTCGAAGTAATACCAAAAAAAGCCCCGCCTTAAAACGGTCCTGTAAAAAGGAAATAGCGGCAAGGTCTTATCGACAGCCTCCTGAAGGATGTCCTTATCAACCTCATCCTTCAGCTCGCAGACAAAACGAAATACCTTTGTATCCCTCTCATTGCTGTTGGGAGGAAATATCTTGGCTGCATTATCCAGTTTTGTCCATTCAACAGGCTTTCTTCTGGTCATTAATTCCTCTCCTTATTCATACCATATGCTTTTGCTGCCCATAACTAAGCTTTACTTCTTCTTATTCTTTATTTTATGTTATTAACTTTTTAGAAATCTGTTAATAAGCTCATAGCTTCTTTTGACATGAACAAAATGCTTCGGTAATACAAAGAATCCATGAAGAGCGTTCTTCATCCTATATACTTCTACAGTATTTCCTTTTTCCTTCAATTTCTTACCGTAAGCCTCGCCTTCATCCCTTAAAGGATCATATTCTGCGGTAATAATCAGTGTTTTAGGCTGATCAGACAAATCCTCTGCTATCAGAGGCGCAAGATAAGGATTATTAAGGTCCTCTTCGGAGCTTATATACAAATCCATATAATCTCTGATTCTCTTTGATGTTAACAGATAATCTTGTCCGTATTCCTTTATGGATAAAAAGCCGTTTTCATCGCTATGGTCATTATAAGTCGAAGGATAGATAAGAATCTGCTTTGATACGCTGAACTCTCCCCTGTCCCTGGCCATGATTGATACGGCGGCTGCAAGGTTACCTCCCGCGCTGTCTCCAATAATTGTAATGTTTTCAGCTTCAACACCAAATATAGTAGAATCAAGAAAAATCTCCCTTGTAACCGCATAACAATCTTCAAGGGCACAAGGGAAACGATACTCCGGTGCCAGACGATAATCGACCGATACAACCAATGCTTTGGTCTGCCTAGCCATATTGGCACATACATTACTGTAGCTGTCAATATTTCCTATTACCCAGCCTCCGCCATGAAAAAATATCATAACCCGGGGTGGTTCGGCTTCAGGAATATCGGGTGGCAGAAACACTCTTACCGGAATCTCATGATCTGCTCCGGCAATTTTGTGATCCCATATCTTGTATTTTGGCTTGATATATGGATGAGCTACATTATTGACCTGCCTATGAAGTTTATAGTTTTTCTTAACATCTATATCCGGATATGACAATGCTTTTAATGCAATTCTCATTGCCTTGTTGATTGCCATGAATTCCTCCTAAAGTTTGCTAAGTACATTTTAAATTAGTTATTTATAAAAGTCAATTATACCTATATTCCCTGTTCAACTTAACAGTCTCACTTAATCTTATATCCCTCGATGACGAACCAACCTGAATTTCAAAATCACCGGCCTCTGCCACGAAGCAATGCTTCTCCACATCGTAGAAGCCAAATGAATCCTTATAAAGGCTAAGTTCCACCGTCTGCTCCTCTCCTGGCTCCAAAAACACCTTAGTAAAGCCCTTAAGCTCATGAATCGGTCTTGGTACTGATGCCTCTTTATCGGCCACATATATCTGCACCGTCTCTGCACCATATACCTTACCCGTATTCTTTATGGTAACCCGAATCCTAACCTCTACATCATCTGCAATTGTCGATTCATCATGGGTCACACTAAGATTAACGTATTCAAAGGTTGTATATGACAGTCCATGACCAAAGGGGAATTCCACATCAATATTATTACTGTCATAATACCGATATCCCACATATACACCCTCATTATAGATAACCTTATTGTGTATTCCGAATTCACCCAGCTTATGTGCAGGCGAATCCATAAGATTTTTCGGAAATGATTCCGCCAGCTTACCGGAAGGATTAATATCTCCTAAAAGTACCTTAGCTAAGGCATTACCGCCCTCCATACCGGCATAATAGCTCCATACTATTGCCTTCGCCTTGTCAGACCAGGAGCTCATCTCAACCGGAGAGCCTGCTACAATTACCACCACAGCATTAGGATTTACTGCCAGGACCTCTTTAACCAGTCTGTCCTGACCATAGGGTAGCTTCATGTCCTTGCGGTCTCTGCCCTCTACATCATACTCGTGGTCCAATCCCAAGAAGACTATTACATCATCGGTTGATTTTGCAAGCTCGACTGCCTCCCGAAGCAGTTCCTCCTGACGGGCCTTTTTTGTCCTGCTCTTGCTTTCATTTCTACTGATTGCTTCGCTGTCAAGGCTGTCCTGCTGCCAGTTCAGCTTTTTCTCTTTCTTGGCAGGTATAAAATAACCCTTAGCATATCTTATCTCAGTATTTCCTCCCAATTGCATCTTCAGTCCAAGAAGCGGTGATATTTCATAGAGCGCTTTAATCTCGGCACTTCCTCCGCCTCCCGCATGCAGACGTTCGGCATTCTGGCCTATCACTGCCAAAGTCTTAATATCCTTTGTATTTAAAGGAAGACGGTTTTCTTCATTTTTCAGTAGGATTATAGATTCCTCTGCACAGCTTAGGATTTCCTCATGATGATTACGGGAATTATAGGTACCGGAAGCACGGTTCTTCCGATCCTCTCCCAGCATATTCAGTCTAAGCATGGTTCGTAAAATGTTACGGACCTTTTTATTAATATGCTCCTCATCGATTTCTCCCTTCCTGACAGCTTCGAGTAAGGGCTTTGCCATATAGTAATTATCAAAATCGGCTCCCACAGACATTTCTATGTCAAGACCGGATTCGGCAGCCTCTTTGGTATCATGAACGCCGCCCCAATCTGAAATGGCCGCACCGTCATAATTCCATTCTTCCCGTAGAAGCTTCGTAAGAAGGAATCTGCTCTGGGAACAATGCTCTCCATACAAACGGTTATATGCACCCATAATTGTATGACTTTCTCCCTTATCTATCGCAGCCTTAAATCCCGGCAGATAAATTTCTCTAAGGGTTCTTTCATCCAGATATGTGTCTACCTTCAAACGATCAGTCTCCTGATTATTAGCAGCCAGATGCTTAACACAGGCAGCCACATCATTCTCCTGAATCCCCTTAATCAGAGGGACTGCCATTTCCTCGATTACTCTGGGGTCCTCGCTCATATATTCGAAATTTCTTCCACACAGAGGGCTCCTCTTAATATTGATACCCGGAGCCAATATTATGTCCTTTCCTCTGCCCCGTGCCTCTGCTCCCAGAACTTTCCCCATGTTGTATGCCATCTTCCTGTTCCAGGTTGAGGCTATCGCACTGTTACTGGGAAGATAGGACACATAATCATCTGTTGTTCCTATATTTATCCAACTGTCCAGTGCAAACTCCTTTCTCACTCCCATAGGCCCGTCGGACATTTTCATCGGAGGTATTCCCAGTCTTGGAACGCCCCCTGACTGAAATATACCCTCTCCATGGATCATAGTAATTTTTTCTTCAAGCGTTAACTGTGACATCAAATCATCTATTCTTTTTTCATCAATCTTCTTCATATTGCCGCATTCTCCTTTGATTTTAGTATGTATATTCTCTGTCGGTTCCTGTCGCTGTAATAGTCCGTATAACATAAATTTAGAATAAGCTATTACATAATAATAATCAAGTACAACCAGTGGTAAAATACATATAATATGACATTGAGGTAAAGCTTATCATATGCTATACTATTTATCGTGCAAATTGTGATTTTGGATTATTTTGACTTAACTCATGTATAGCTAGGAGGAAGATATATGTATTATAAACAATATGGTAATACAGATTTAAAGGTGAGCGCGATAGGTATGGGAACCATGCGTTACAGTGATGATGATATTAATGCAGGCAATCTGGAAAAATGCTCGGAGCTGGTACTATATGCACATGAAAAGGGAATCAACTTCTTTGACAGTGCTCCGTTCTACTGTCAGGATAAGAGTGAAATTATAACGGGAATGGCGTTATCACAGCTGAAACGTGATAGCTTCTACATATCTTCAAAAGTAAACCTTAATACTTTGGAGAAAAAGACTTCTGCTGACGATTTTCGCCATAGATTGGAGAACTCCTTAAAGCGTCTTCAGGTCGATTATCTTGATTTCTATTATTTGTGGTGTATGTTGGATTTGGAATCCTTTAAGAAGCAATACGATTTACTATATAAACATTTTGAACAAGCTAAGAAGGACGGACTGATTCGTCATATTACGGTGTCCTCCCATATGCAGGGTTCTGATTTGGAAAAGGTAGTAGATACCGACTTGTTTGATGGGATGCTAATAGGCTATAACGCACTTAATTATCGTTTCCGTCAGGCAGGCATAACCGCAGCAGCTGATAAAGGAATGGGAATCGTAGTTATGAATCCTCTTGGAGGAGGTCTTATTCCTAATAATCCGGATACATTCTCCTATCTGACTGAAGGAACCGACCTCAATGTGGCACAGGCGGCGCTTCGTTTTGTTGCTTCCCACAAGGAGATAACCGTTACATTGGCAGGCTTCACCACAAAAGAACATGTGGATGATGCCGTTAAAGCCGTGGAGAATCTTATGGAACGGCCCGCATCGGAAATCTATGAGGAGTTTGAGCACAAGGGTGTCTCACTTAATAATTTATGTACAGGATGCGCATACTGTGATTCCTGTCCCGTAGATATAGACATTCCTAAATATATGGATGCCTATAACGCCAAGATTCTCGGGCAGGATATGATAGGTCGAATAAAATACCATTGGAATATTCCTGTATCGAAGGCAGCAGACTGTATAAAATGCGGTCAGTGCGAAGAACTATGCACACAACACCTTCCTATCATAGATAGGTTGGCTGAAATATCACAGCAAATTTAAAGGTACCAGGTACGGTACCAGGTAC
>JAAYTK010000071.1 GCA_012523775.1 Clostridiales bacterium
GTACGTCAGACCAGAAGTTTGCCTCCAGCTTCCTTTAGATTCCTCGTCGCCGAGGACACCCTTGCTCTTGGCTATGTGCTTGGCACTACTAACCCGCACTCGGGACTTTCACCCGTTAGATTGCGCCCATGCCGGGCGCACGAGAATAAAAGAGCTGTTTCCTAAAGTGGAAACAGCTCTTTTTGACTACTGATTCAATCAGAGATTAAGACTTTCTTCATAACCCAGCATAATATTCATATTCTGAATAGCGCCGCCGGATGCTCCCTTACCCAGATTATCGAGTCTGGTTATTATCATGGCTACTCCTTTTACATCGTTACCTATTATAAATATCTCCGCTTTATTTGTATTATTACATGCAGTGATATCAAAGCCCCCGTCAAACAAATCTGCTGCATTACTCTGTATAGCCGCCTCATCAATATAAGGCATCACCTTAATAAAATTTTGATTACTGTAGTATTCCTCAAAAAGCTGATGTAATTGTCTTCCTTCAATGCTTCTGTTCAACAGCCTCGTATGGATAGGAATAAGGGTTGCCAGACCTTTATAATAATTGGCTACAACCGGAAGGAATACCGGACTCTCCGTCAAACCGGAATGCATAGTCATCTCGGCTAAGTGCTTATGATTTAAGCCCAAGCTATAAGGTCTCGGTGCCTTTGTATACGGATTATCCTTCGTTTTAGCCTCATACTTTTCAATTAAGCCTTTTCCGCCTCCGCTATATCCGGTTATACTCTGACAGGATACAGGATAGTCGGGCGGCATTATTTTAAGATGTATCAGAGGATAAATTGATAAATTGAATGCTGTGGCATGACAACCGGGATTACTCACTCTCTTGCTAAGTCTGATGGCTTCTTTATGTGCAGGCGACAGCTCGGGAAGTCCATATGTCCATCCCTTTGTGGTTCTATGGGCAGTGCTGGCATCAATAACCTTAGTATCCGGATTATCAATTAGACCCACAGCCTCCCTTGCCGCATCATCAGGCAGGCACAAGAAAACCAAGTCAACCTCGTTAAGTATACGTTTTCTTTCCTTTATATCCCTACGTTTATCATAATCAATCTTAACAACCTCAATATCCTTATATTTGCCGAGCCTCTCATTAATCTCCAGCCCTGTGGTCCCACTCGAACCGTCTACGAATATTTTTTTCTTCATTTAATAATCACCTCTAATTATCATTAACAATATGTATGTATGTATATTTATTCACCCTGTTTTATTAATATACATTATCATAATTCCTTTGTCAAGTAAAAAAGAACATGGCATAATTTCATTAATGCCATGTTCTTGATTATTAATATATTAATTACCAACCGGTATTAGTCCAAATCTTATTCTCTACGTTAGGATCGACTCCCTTTAATTCGAATAGCTTGCTCAGAGTCACGAGTGCATATCCATCCTCTAGAAGACCTGTAATCATATCATCCAAAGCGTCTACTGTATTCTTGTTTCCGCTAAAATCATGTAAGAGTACGATATCTCCGTCCTTCACGTTATTCAGAATTCTGTTCACCCGCTCCTCTGCCGTCACTGTGGGAGTCCAGTCTTCACAGTTAATTCCGTTTATAAACGGAAGGTCAATCGATTCATACATAGTAGGGCTTGTGGAAATATACGGTGGCCTAAAAAACTTTGGCGTTACTCCTACCATTTCTTCAATAATTTCATTGGTTTTTTGTATTTCCTCTTTGTTCTGCTCGGCCGTATACTGATTCATCTGGTTATGATTCCAGGAATGATTTGCTATCTCACAACCAAGCTCCAACTGTCTTTCCATCACAGGCTTCGTATCTTCTGTAATATACTTACCGATAAGAAAGAAGGTAGCAACCACTCCTCTTTCCTCCAGTATATCCAAAATCTGAGGTGTAATATCCAAATTAGGACCGTCGTCAAAGGTCAATGCCACAAGCTTCTTGCCGGTATAATCGATCTCAGGCACCTCAGTAGGTGTCGGCTCCGGTGTCGGAGTCGGTTCCGGCGTGGGTGTAGGATCCATCGGCGCTTCTGTAGGTACATTTTCTTTGTTCTTGACATCGTTCATGGTATCTGTCTCCTTCTGTGCACAGGATATTAATAATAGCGTAATGATAAATATAAGTCCAAATATCTTCATCCTATTCATAGAATCCCTCTCTTATTAAATTAACATATTAGGTTATGATATATTTCATTCCTAAACTTATGTTAACAAATCCATTATCATAGGGCAAATAGATTATATTTATCTATGGTATAAGTCAAGGACTATACCATGTTTAGCTGTTCTAATTTTCCTAAAATCATTTCCTCGATCTCTTCTCTATCCATTTCCATTGCAATTGATAGCTCACCATAGAGGAAATCCTGTGCAATCGCTAAATATTTCTCATCAGTAAAGGTAAGTTTTTTCCCCTGGGATAACCGTTCCTGCTTTCTTACATAAAGAGTCTTTATGATTTTCACCCAATCCATACAATCATGCTTCCTTAAGGCATCCTTGTATGCTTCCTCTCTCTGCTTATCATTCTCTATCCATAGTAAAGGCGAGTCCTTAATCCAATCAATTAACTCCTGAGCTTCATCATTGGTTATGACTCTTCTCATCAATACCTTATCGTTATCTACCGGAGTATATAGGGTACTCGACTTTGAGAACACAGGCTGAAGAGTATAGCATTCTATACTTTTATCAATGCCTGATATATCAAGGCTTCCGACATCCTCGACTCTACATACACCATGGTTACCGTATACAATATATTCTCCTATTTCATACATTTAATCTCTCCAATCTTTCCTGAACACACGGGTAACAAATCAAGTCATTTCATAAGTCTATTCATAAAGAATTAAATAGAAAACATCAAAGAACTTCATTTATATATTATATTATAGCAGAATATTGCATCTATTGTAAGTGTAACCGGTGACTTTTGTTAGATTTGTCGGATTCGTATATTAATTATAGTCATAATGTTGGTGTTTTTAACTATTCTAACCATTATATGAAAAAGCTATCCAAAGGATAATATTATTCCTTTGCCGATGGATCGATTGCATCCCTAAGAGCATCTCCGACAAAGTTTATACTCACTACCAATAATACAATTAATACTCCTGCAGGTACCCATAGCCATGGCTTATCTGTCAGTATGGTTATAGACTCTGCTCCGTTTAGTATATTACCCAGGCTCGCAGTGGGTGGTTGAACTCCCATACCAAGAAAGCTAAGCGCCGCCTCATCCAGTATGGATATAGCAAACACCGAGGTAGCATATACAAGAACCGGACCGATTGTATTGGGTAAAATCTCAGAAAAGAGAATATATCTGTTAGGCATGCCTGCCACCACATTTCCCTTAACAAAGTTGGTTTCACGAAGGGAAAGTACACTTCCCCGAACCAATCTCGCCGCTCCCGGCCAATCAACGAATCCAAGAATCAATATAATATTCCATAATCCCGGTCCAAATATGGATGCTGCCACAAGAACCAACAATATATATGGAAATGACATAATCGTATCTGTAATACGCATGATAATAATATCTATCACACCACCAAAATACCCCGCAATCAAACCCAGGGTTACACCGATTATTGTAGATATTACCGTCGCAGCCAATCCAACAAACAAGGATATTCTGACGGCATACAGCAGTCTACTGAACATATCTCTTCCTATTTGGTCCGTACCCATAAAATGCTTGAGCGAGGGCGGCTTCGAAAATGATGTACTTACCTGATTAGGATCATAGGGTGAGATTATGGGTGCCAATAAAGCAAGCAAAGTGATGATTACCAGAAAATAAAGGCTTGCTACGGCGAGCTTATGTTTGTAAAAACGTTTTATTACCATCCTAAAAGTACTGTTCTTCATAGCTAACTCCGTTTCTAATACTTTATGGTCGGATCCACCAAAGCATATATAATATCCGTAATTAAATTCGCCATCAGTACAACTACGGCTGTTAATAGGGCAACACCCATAATAACAGGGTAATCCCTGCCCGTTATTGCATTCATAGTGATTAGTCCAAGTCCTGGCCAGCTAAATATCTGCTCGACAATGACGGCTCCGCCGAAAAGAGTAGGAATCTGCATACCGATTACGGTAACAATAGGTATCAGGGCATTACGAAGTGCATGCTTATAAATAGTAAGAAAACGCCCGATGCCCTTAGATTTTGCGGTACGCACATAATCCTTCTGTAATATTTCAAGAACCGCACTTCTGACATAGCGAAGATTTGACCCGGCTATAGATATGGCTAGGACTAAAACAGGCATAACCATATGCCGAATCAGGTCAATAAATCCTCCGTCTCCTCCTGCGGTTCTTATACCGCTTGAAGGAAGCCATCCCGTATTTACGGAAAATAAATATATAAATATTAACGCCAGAAAGAAGCTTGGTATACTGGTCCCAAAAAATGATATGGTCACAAGCGAATAATCTCTCTTCGTGTATCTGTGAATCGCACTATATATTCCGACGGGTATAGCAATTGCCAAGCCCACCAGCATTGATGTACCCATCAATAAAAGTGTCGGCCCCAGATGATTGCCGATAATTCGAATAACCGGCTGATAGTTTTTTATCGAATATCCCAAATTCCCCTGCAAAACATTTTTAAGCCATACAAAATACTGAACATAGAAAGGCTTATCCAGCCCAAGCTGTATTTCTTTGGCTTTCAGTGCCGCTTCGGTGGTCTTCGGGCCCAGCATCATTTCCAACGGACTACCTGCGAGACTCATGATGGCATAGTCTAATATGGTAATACCTATAAGAACCGGCAGAGCGATTAATATTCTTTTTATAATGTATTTAAACAAACTCTCCTCACTCCTTCAGCACAAGTATTTTTGACGATTCAGTTTTTCCTCTGTGCCAAGACCACAGGGCAGGCTGCCAAATGACTGCTTCCGGGTTTTACAGGTATAAGCTTAGGATCGTCGACTCTGCATGACTCAATAGCGTATGGACATCTTGTGTGAAATCTACAGCCCTTTGGAGGATTTATCGATGACGGAATCTCTCCTTTAAGTATTATCCGCTGCCTTCCCCGAAGCTTCGGAGCGGGTAACGGAGAAGCATCAAACAATGCTTGAGTATATGGATGTACAGGATCATCAAACAACTCCTGTGTATCAGCTATCTCCACAATTCTGCCAAGATACATTATTGCTATCCGATTGCTTACATAACGAACCGCACCCAGTCCATGAGCTATAAAGACATATGTTACCTTCAGCTCATCCTGCAGCTGCTTTAAAAGGTTTAATATCTGTGCCTGAACCGATACATCCAGTGCACTTACCGGCTCATCACATACTACAAGCCTCGGTCTTAGGGATAGAGCCTTGGCTATTCCGATTCTTTGCCTTTGTCCTCCCGAAAACTCATGAGGATATCTATACTTCATAGACTTGGGTAACCCCACGAGGTCAAGAAGTCTGTTAATCTCCTCATCCAGCATATCACGCTCAACAATTTTATGATAGAGAATAGGAGCGGCCAGAATGTCATAAATCTGCTTCCTGGGATTAAGAGAAGATGTGGAATCCTGAAACACCATCTGTAAATGTGTTCTTATTTTTCTAAGACGTCCTGCCGACATATCCGAAAGCGACTCACCTTGATATAGAACATGCCCTGAAGTAGGCTTCTCCAGGGCTACTATTTGGCGTCCGATAGTTGATTTTCCACAACCTGATTCTCCGACGATACCAAGTGTCTCTCCTTCATATATTTCAAAATCCACACCATCTACGGCATGAATTATAGGCTTTTTCTTCCCTATAGTTGAACCTCTGACAGGATAGTATTTCTTTAAATCCCGAATAACCATAAGAGGCTCTCTCTTTTCATCACGATACAAAAGGAATCTCCCCCTTTTCTGCCCGGTGACACCTAACAAAGTGTCCCTCCATGAATTCTGAATAAATCTGCTTTTCCTTGCAGGCCGGAACTGAATAAGAGCAGCGTCCGTAGAACCTGCAGCCTTCGATATCCTGATAATTTTCCGGAACGGTTCCCGGGATAGATGTGAGCTTCTTATTAGGGTCATCATATATACAGGGCACAGACTCAAGCAATGCCCTGGTATATGGATGGGCAGGATGTTCAAACAGCCTATATACAGAAGTCTCTTCCATAAACTGCCCGGCGTACATAATAATGACTCTGTCTGCGAGCTCTGCCACAAGACCAATGTCATGGGTTATTAATAATATTGACATATGAAATTCCTTCTGGAGCTCCACTAAAAGCTTCATAATCTGTAGCTGTATGGTGACATCCAAAGCTGTCGTAGGCTCATCGGCTATAATCAGCTTTGGCTCACATGCGAGTGCCATGGCTATCATGACTCTCTGCTGCATGCCTCCTGATAGCATATGTGGGTATTTCTTCATTACTGTCTCTGCATCAGGCAAGCCTACTTTTTTTATCATCTCTATGGCATATTCCCTTGCTCTCTTCTTATCATAACCCATGTGAATACGGATTACCTCGGTCAACTGACTGCCGATGGTAAGCACAGGGTTTAAGCTGTTCATAACATCCTGAAAAACCATGGTAGCTTCACTGCCCCTGATTTGATCAATTTCCTTCTCATTCATTTCAAGAAGATCCTGCCCGTTAAATACAATGCTTCCACTGGTGATACGGGCATTAGGGCTTAATAATCCAAGGATGGATAAGGCTGTTACACTCTTACCACAACCCGATTCCCCAACTATACACAGCACTTCTCCCGGTTTCACATGAAAGTCCACTCCATCTACGACAACTGTCTGTGTATTTTCATCTATAAAGGTTATCGTAAGATCCTTTACCTTTAATAATGACTCCATCCTTAACCTCCAAAAAATTTATCTTGTAACTCTCCATTCATGAACATTGATAAAGGTACCATATACATCAGGAACCGCATTCTCGAGGCGGTCGTTCACTGCTCCCAAGGCACTGATAATATATGCAGATATCATGGGAACCTCCTGCTGTGTGTAATCGGTAACTATGCGATATTGCTTTATTATTTCATTCATGTCAGTACTTTTCTGAGTAATATCGAGTGCATTCGCAACCTCTTCCCTATAATATCTTGTCCATCCTCCCTTTGATAAGAGCCAGCTTATATCGGTATATGGATCAACAGGAGTATAGGTATACTGCACTGCCAATAAATCAAAATCGCCACTACCCGCTATGGACAGCAAGGATGCAATATCCACGGTGTTTATCTTAATGTTGAGTCCAATCTCGCCCAGCTTTGCAGCTATAAAGCTTGCTATCTGAACAAACGTAGTATCACCGCTGTTCACATAGAATATATACTGTGTAGATTTATCCCAGCCATCTGCCTCCGCCTCAGCAAGAAGTTGCTTGGCTTTTTCAGGGTCATAATCTACCGGTGTTATATCATCATAGAAGGGTCCAGCGCTGGCTAAAAAGCCCTCTACCACTTCTCCCTGTCCCTTCAGCAAATCATTAAGTATGGTCTGACGGTCGATTCCATATAAAATCGCCTGACGAATCCTGACATCATCAACACGCTCGGTGTTAAAGAAAATTGACTGATTGGTAACCGGTGTTCCTTCATACACAGTGATACCCTCAAGCGCTCTTACAGAGTCATAGTCTTCCTGCAGAATCGCCCCTGTGGTCTGCTGTACCAGATCGATTTCTCCGGATCTAAGTCCTGCAAGAAGCTGACTTGCAGTAACTACCTTGATATTAAGATTCTTTATCCTGGGTGCACCCTTAAAGTAATTCTCATTTGCTTCCAATGTTACATAATGATTTAAATCTACTTCTCTGATAAAATATGGTCCACTAACAACTGTGGGAGCATTAAACCAATCATATGAAAGCAGTTGTCCTCTCGGTACATCACCGAGTATATGCTCGGGCAGTATTAGAATATAACGTCCGAAAATGTTCATAAATGAATGCAATGCCATCTCGGATTTTGTTATAACCACGACCTGATGATCATTAACGGCAATAACTCCGCTTACTGAAGTTGCACCGAGCTCGACATATCCGTCGTCTCCTGTTCCTTCAATTTTCTCAATAGACATGCCGGTAGCTCCAATTTCAGGACTTGCCCAAAGTAAGAATGTAAATAATACGTCCTTTGATGTCACAGGCGTTCCGTCCGACCAAACAGCATTTTCATCTAAATTAATAAAAAAGTGCTTATTATCGTCCGTGGTTATACTCTTTGCCAACTGACCTACAAATTCCATTTCCTTATTAAGCTCCATTAATGGCAGAAACGCTAAGGATGTCGTATATTTAACCACCTCTGTACCATCCATTAAAAGCGGATTCACAGAGCTTAAGGAATCTGTTACTCCGATATTTACTATGGCATTTTCAACTTCCTTTTTTTCTTCATCTATTGTCTTGTCTTCAGTAGTATTATCTTTATTTTTATCTTTATCTGTATCAGTATCTGTATTCTTATTGGAACATGCGACTAATACTGTTGCCATGGTCATTATGAATAACCAAATAATCATAAGTTTTTTTATCTTTTTCATAAAATCACCAATCCTTTAAATTTATTTTCTGAAACACATATAATAGTAAACATAGGTTTTAGTTGTTTTTAATACTATTTCGATATGCTTACTATATAATATATTTACATATCGTCTTTGTCAATGTACTTTCTGATAAGCTATTCTTTCTGCGCCATCCTCCAAATATATTATTCCGCATCTGGTAAAGCCGTTCTTCATCAGTAAATTCTGCATTATTATATTATCCTTATGTGTATCAATTTTTATATTAGGACATTTGTCAAAGCACCAGTTCAGACAATATGATGCAACGCCTTTTTGCCTGCCGGATGATGCAATCCTATGCACCACACCATACGGAGCATCCGTAAGCCAATCTCCCTCATATATATTCAGATAAGTTGGATCAGGGCCAATACTGAAATAAAACACGCCCAAAATCTCATTTCCATCCACACACACATAGCTTTTTTCTTCATATATATCCTGCTTGATTAATTCAATATTCGGATATCCGTTTATCCATTGATTAGCATTACCATTGTCCCTCATAAATCTTCGGGCATCATCATATATCTCCATGACCTTATCCAGGTCATCTATAACAGTCCTCCTGATTTCCACCGCATTATCTCCTTACATTATTCTTTCCTAAGTATCTTCTCCATTGGTTTTCCTTTGGCCAACTCGTCAATTAATTTATCAAGATATCTGATCTCACGCATAAGTGGTTCTTCAATATTTTCAACTCTTACACCGCAGACCACTCCCTTTATTAACGAACGTAGAGGATTCATATGGGGAGCATTCGCAAAAAAGGTCTCAAAATCAGTCTGGCTCTCCAGTTCCTTTTCAAACCCCTCTTGACTATATCCCGTTAACCATAATATGATTTCATCGACCTCCTGCTTTGTACGCCCCTTTCTCTCTGCTTTATTAACATAATGAGGATAAACCTTGGCAAAACTCATCTTGTATATTTTATTGTTAGTCATTATCCTTGCCTCCATCATCAGAAATTATCTAAAATTCTAATATTCTTCTTAATCCATATCGATAATTTAACATATCATGGCTAAAGTGTAAACATTTACTTGATTTTCATACCATGAAAAACATTAACA
>JAAYTK010000008.1 GCA_012523775.1 Clostridiales bacterium
AGTGCAGTTGAGGGGACTTGAACCCCTACCCAGTTAACCCGGACTAGAACCTGAATCTAGCGCGTCTGCCAATTCCGCCACAACTGCATATTGGAATACTCACGGAACGAATAAGATTATAACATATGAATATTTTATTTTCAATATGAAAATCAAAAGAAAACGCCCAAATTATGTTAGCTTCTTATTTATTATTAATAACTCATAAAACCTTATAAGTTGGTTGTTACGACTCAATATGAGCCTCTCATACTAAAGTATGAGGGGCTTTTTGTGATATCATCCTTTAGGTCGATGATATATTTGATTTTTATATTTAGAATTATAATTAAAGAGATGAGAAGCTGTATATGACCTCTGGAGATAAAAATAAAAAGGAGAGAATATAATGGGTAAATTTTGCACAGGCTGTGGTGAGCCGCTGGAAGAAGCCGCGAGATTTTGTACAAAATGCGGTGCTTCTGTTCTTTCCTCATCGAATGAAGCTGAACCGGGTAATGCAAAGAGGAAACAAATTAAACCAGTAAAAGTTGCATCGACAGGAACACATGAGCTGACAGGATTAAAAAGTGCAGCGGGCTCTTATGTAAAGAAGAGTTTACTGGGAGAAAGCACAGCCTATAAGACAGCTGGTGAGCTTGCCCTACCATTGGAGCTTGTGCCTGACATGGGAGATTTAGGTGGCGAAAAGCTGATTTATGTTATTAAAAACGGCTTCAGTGGTTTGTTAAAGGGCTTCAAACGAACGATTACTAATAAAAAGCTATTGGTACTGGCCATAGCAGTATCAATTGTTTGGCTGCTTTTATATGTACTGGCCGTACTGGATATTTCCCCTCTGCCCCTAAGGCTGCTTTCGTGGCTGAGCGCCGCAGGCGGAAGCATAATCGGAGGTTCAGTGGGTAAGGGGTTGGTAGTAGCCATGATGGCCCAGCTTCTTACTGATAAGCATATGCTTAAGAGTGTAACGGGTGGAATCAGACAGCTGATCCCTATGTTTAAAGGGGGTATTAAGGCATACAGCTCTCTGCTTTTAGGTGCAGGTGCCGGCCTGATTGTCTCTAACATGATGGTTACCTCGAATCTTCAAAACACCATGGTCAGTATAGCAGGCTTTGCTCTTTCTGCAAAGGCACTTATGGGTAATGGACTTTTAAGAAGGCTGACATCGTCATTAATGCCAAAGAACGGTAATGCAGGTGTTTCCTCCGTAATGGGCGGATGGACTTTAGGCTTTGCCCTGTATATATTGGTCTCCCTGATACCCGGAGGACATAATGGATATATATTCGGAGCTGTATTATTCATTGTTGGCATTATTCTGATGATACTAAAGAATAACAAGAAGGTGGCGGCACTATGAAATATAGTAAAAAATTTCTGGCCTCTTTATTAGGCTTATTACTTTTCCTTTTGACTTCATTTTCTTATCCGGTATTGGCAGCAGAAGAGGGCTATGCCTATGACGATTTGAATGTGGAATTTTATGGTGCCAGTGAGTACAATGGTGAGAAACTTACAGGAGGGGGAAGAAAATTTAAAATACCGGATGAAGACGAGGGTGTGGCTACATTAGATTGCCTAATACAGTTTTGGTCCGATAAAAGCTTTTCTAAGGCTGAACTGCTTCAACTGGATAGATATGAGGCGACTGTGACAAATCTTCCAACTAATAAAGCAACTTATAAGGGTGAGTCTGAATATCTTGTTGATGAAGATTATACCTATTATATAGATTCAAGACTTTATACACCTACAACACAGGAATTATCTAGTAATACTGCGGCAAGTGCCGAGCAATACATGGAGTTTATATTGCCCCGTGAGTTAAGAAACCGCGCTGAATATGGACATGAGTTTACAGCAGAGAAGATTACCTTTGCCGGTTATCCTGCGATTATCACAAAGGAATATTATGAAGAGGATGATACCTTTGATACTGGTACTACATATTTCACAAGAACCAGCAGTGGCAGTATATTTATATACGTGACCGATGTGGAGATTCCTCCCTATTGGGCATTTTCTGATGTTATTGATAATCCTGCGGAGATGACAAGAAAAGAAATATATGACACGGTCGGCAAATGCTATGCAGTCCTGGAGCTTGCGTATAGATACTCTGCGTCTATATATGGAGATGTGGAGCAAAAGGCCTTTTTGCAGGAAAAAGTAAATGAATGGTACGGAAAGGTTGAAAGTGAGTTTAATGAGCACTTTAATAATTATGATAAAGCCATTTCTTTTGACATTAAAAAAACCGTTGATGTCAGAGTTAAAGACTTTAAACCGGGAAGTCATGAAAGCGTAGATACTAAGGCTGATGAGGAAACCGGTGAGACGGCTGTTATGATTCCCGAAGCTTTGGCCATAACAATTATAGGCGGTGCTGCCGCGGTTATAGGTGCCGGTACAGGTGGGGGAAGCGGTAACGGCAAGGAAGAGGACCGTCGAAAGAAAAGCCGTTATAAGATGTGCCTGAGAAAAGATTTTGGGGACGCCATACGATATAACGCACCGGCGGTTACAGTATATGCGCGCATCGTTGAGGTCACACCTGAAGGAAATAAAAATGATCGGCCTGACCTGACCGCTTCTTTGCAAATCCTTACCGATGGAAATATAAAGATTGAAAACACAGCCATGGCAGGCAATTATGTGGGTGCGTTAGTATCCGCTGTTTCCTTAGGGAGTGCACAGAAACCCGATAAAGGAGTGCTTAGCATCTGCTTCAGCGGCGAAGGCGGTTCATTTCAGAATAATGTAACCTTCCGCCTTGTGGGAGATGCATATATACATTTTCCTGCGAGAGGTAAAGAGCTTACACCAACTATATATATGCTCTATGGTGATAACAGCAGCTATGAGTTCCCTATAGAGCTTATGGATTTTACCATCCCACCAGAGAAAATCAGGTTTGAGTTACCGGGTGACCAGCCCTTTACAATTAAGGAGGAGAAGGTGGATGATACTCATTATGTCATTCACCTGCAGAATACAAGCCAAATAGAAGCGAACAAGGTGCAGCCCCAGCAAATTATAATGGTCACTGTCTACGCAGAAAATGAAAAAGAAAGTGCCCATGACAGCTTTATCGTCAGTATGATACCGGAAGGTATATCCCTTAGACCATTTACAGGCTGTCCGATTGATGAAAACGGTAGATTACTGGCGGCTTGCAGTCTTGATCCTGATCAAGGAGAGGATGAAACTGAAATTGAGAAAACTCCTTTCCAGCTTGTACTGGCCGTATCAAAAACAGATGAGAACGGCAGAAAGAAAGCTATTCTTGTTGACTTTGATAAGATAAGCTACCAATTCGGGAAAATGAATGCGCAGATAGATAAGCTGAAAAATCTTCTTGAGGTCTTTTCTTATGAAATAGATTCCTCAGAAGGAAGCGGAATATATAAAATCTGTCCTAAGCGACAGCTGCCTCAGGACGACAGGCTTGATTATGATGTGGTGCTTCCTGTTAGCTGTGAATATGAGAATCAAACCTACGCACTTGACATTCCTCTGCGGCTCCTTGGTGATAAGCTTCTTCCAATGGCAGAAAAGACCGAGGAGGTTAAGCTCCTTATACAGCGTATCAAAAAATATGTAGATGCAGAGGAACGTGCCAAGTTAATCCGTGAGTTTAAGAACGACCTGCCGAAAATGTCTGCTGCTGACGTACGGCTCCTTTCGAAATCCTTAGTATACTCCGCACAAATGGGATTGTATAAGGCAGATAGGCATCTCTTGGACGCAAAAATGCTGGATTGGCTTTGCTGGGGACTTGAATGGTACAAATGGATTGGTGACCAGGCAATCTCTGTCATAATCTCAAAGCTGAGCTATAACTACGCTCCCTTTGTGGAAGCAGTTGTGATGCCCGCTAAGGATTTACTGGTTGAGCACATGGGGATATGGCTATCGGATTATGTAACCGGAGCTTCCTCACCCAGTGCGTATATTGACTGCGAGAAGCTGGAGCAAACAGGTCTCGCAATGCTTGAAAACACCTTGACCAATTTAAGTGAGGATGCAAAATCTCCTAAAAAGGTAGGTGGGATTCTTGCGGTATATCTGGTAGTTAAAACAGCTAATCACTATTTCTATGATAAGAATGAGGATGGTTCATCGGTTGGAATATATGGGGCAATTACATCTGCCTTTGGCGATCTTACGGTACAAGGCTTTAAGATAATGATTGGCAAAAAGCTGGAGCAGCTTGCCAGTAACCCGGCAGCTACAAAGATGTTTGGCGGCTATGCCGACGAGTTTATCAAGAACCAATTCCCGGCAGAATTCTTTAACAAGGGAGGAAAATGGGATATTGATTTACTCAAAAAGCATCTGGAGGAAATCACAGTTCTTGCTTCTGCCAAGCTGGTTTCAACAGTCAGAGAGGGTGCAGAGCGTATAGATATATTACCAAACGAGATAGTTATTACTCTTCATGAAGATACTGAAAATCCTGAAAATACTGTGAAGATTGCGATAAATCCTTTGAAGATGGGCAATGAATTCTTTGATTTTATATTTACTAAGATTTTCCGGATGATACCCTTCGTAGATTCAATTATAGAAGCACCTGATGATCCGACCTATATGGTGAATAGATAGGAATCTCATAATTGATTTACAGTTAAGTTCTATTATTCTATTATAAAGACAAAAGACAAATTGCTTCTAAAGTTTATTAAAACTTTGGAAGCATTTTTTTTACTCAATAAAGATAAATATCAATTTTAAATAAAAAGAGATTTTTTGGCAACATTTTATAAAATTTTAATAATTTTATTACCAAAAAATAGTGTCAAGCGTTTTTGAAAATGTCCTAAAAATGTTTAAACATTAGCACCAGAAATCTGGTGCCAAGCTAAGTGAATGCGTCAATGGCGTATTCAATAAATTGTTTCATTTTCGGGTAACCTTAATAAACCTACAGTAT
>JAAYTK010000072.1 GCA_012523775.1 Clostridiales bacterium
ACCCGCAAATATTCCCTTATAATAATCCAACCATGCAATATTACAGAAAATTAGTCTCATCACGATTCCTCCTTGATAAAAATTTATTAAAAAAGCAATCAGATTTCAATTGTATCCAATTGCTTATTTTAGCCGGATTCTGATTTAATATATCATCTACTCATCCCAGTTATGATACACCTCTTGTACATCATCATCCTCATCAAGTAAGTCAAGTATCTTGTTCATATCTTTGATATTCTGTTCATCGGTAAGCTCAACCCAGGTCTGAGGAATCATGGTTATCTCAGCCTGTACCATGGGTATGCCCTGGTTTTCGAGGCTCTCTCTTACTTCACTGAAGGTCTCAGGCTCAGTTATAATCTCATAACTGTCCTCTTCTTCCTTGAAATCCTCTGCCCCAGCATCGAGCGCTATCAGCATCATATCATCGCCCTTAATATCACATTCCTCTTTATCAATTATAATCTGTCCCTTACGGTCAAACATAAAAGATACACAGCCGGTGGTTCCAACATTGCCACCGCCCTTTGTAAATGCATTCCTTACATTAGCAGCAGTTCTGTTCTTGTTATCGGTCAGGGCATTGACGATTATAGCCGTTCCGTTGGGCCCATAGCCCTCGTATGTAACAGCTTCATAGTTAACAGAATCCATGTCCCCTGCTGCCTTCTTTATACTTCTTTCTATGGTATCATTAGGCATGTTATTTGCCTTAGCCTTCGCTATTATATCCTTTAATCGGCTGTTAGTATTCGGATCCGGTCCGCCTTCCTTAACAGCAACTGCTAATTCACGTCCGAGCTTCGTAAATATTTTTCCTTTAGCCGCATCATTTCTTTGTTTCTTATGTTTAATATTCGCAAATTTCGAATGTCCAGCCATTTTTACACTCCTTAATATATTTATACATATGTAATCTATGGAATAGCCTGACTATTCCACATTCTTAATTATCTTATTTAACTTTTCCATAACCGATACTGTCTCCTCTACGCTTCTGATTGCACAAAGAATAGTATCATCACCCGCTATACATCCAACTATACTGCTGATATGGAGCGCATCAAGAGCAGCTGCCACTGCCATTGCCATACCTGATACAGTCTTTATTACAAGAATATTCTGTGCCATATCCATGGATACAAAGCCTTCTCTTAAGACACGGGTATATTTCTCGCTTAAACCAGGCTCTGTCTTATTAATTGTGATGTATTTCTGTCTCCCACCGTCTAAAGCTACCTTGGTAAGCTTCAGCTCTCTTATATCTCTTGATACTGTTGCCTGAGTAACATTAAAGCCTTCCTTCATTAACCATTCTGCCAATTCTTCCTGTGTCTCAATATCATACTTACCAATTAATTCAATTATCTTGATTTGTCTGTTCAGCTTCATATTAATTACCAGTGCCTTTCTTATTAAATTTATAATTCACTGCCACCTGTTAACTTAGAACGTAATACCTCATACATTACGGTCCGGTTCAGCCGAATTAATCGAGTATTATATTGTGCTTTCTTAATCAATATTTCATCATCTGTTCCCAGGTCTATAACGGTCTGACCGTCAAATGTTGCTATGGCCTCATCAGATTGAGTCTTTTTGCTTTTTCTTACTACAACCTTGACAATATCCTCTGATGATACCACCACGCTTCTCGGACTCAGGGAATGAGGACAAATTGGTGTTATGACCATTACATCTGCCTTGGGAGTTATTATGGGTCCCCCTGCAGAAAGATTGTAAGCAGTCGAGCCGGTCGGAGTAGATATTATAACACCGTCTCCCCTATAATCGTCTACCAACTCTTCATTTACATATATCCTTAGGCTTATAATTCTGGAGAGCCCTTTTCTTGTTATAACAATATCATTTAAGGCATAGCCTGTAAATGAACCATTATTATCAGGAGGTTTATGCTTTCCTCCCATTAAAAGTTCTCCACGAAGCATCATTCTGTTCTCAAGCAAATAATCATCCTTAAACAATCTGTCTAAGGCTTCCTGTATATGGTGTGTTTCTATTTCAGCCAGAAAGCCGATTGTTCCAAGATTGATACCCAAAATAGGAATATCATAATCCATCAAATGAGTTGCACAACGAATCAAGGTTCCATCGCCGCCTAAGACAATGGCACACTGGGCATCCAAGTCAGGGCTAATCTCATTGTCCTCTAAGGAATGAGCACTTATTAGCGTACAATTTCTTCCCGAGGCCTTGATATAATCGGCTATCTGCTTGGTTATTATGTTTTCCTTGTCTTTTCTTTCATTCGTAATGACTAAAAAACTGTCCATGCTTTACACTCCTAATTATCGTTAAAAGTGTATCATATAATATCTTGAAATTCAAGCAATCATTCTTGTTCCCTTATATTAAGCTGTTCATGGGCATTGTTTACAACCGCTTCTATCTCATCTTTTTTGATACCGCTGCCAGGGGTTTTCCTTAAATAAAGCAAATACTCGATATTGCCCTCAGGACCCTTAATAGGAGAATAATCCAAACCCAGACAGTCAAACCCTATTTCGGATGCGTAGGAAGAAATCATATGGATAACCTCCATATGTATCTTCTTATCCTTTACAACTCCCTTTTTACCAACCTTTTCTCGACCGGCTTCAAACTGTGGCTTTATGAGACATACAACCTCTCCCTCATTAGCCATAAGCTCCTTAACAGGAGAAAGAACCTTTGTTAACGATATAAATGATACGTCAACTGATACAAATGTCACTTCATCCTCTATATTCTCACGGGTCAGATATCGGATATTTGTCTTTTCCATTGATACTACCCTGTCATCCTGCCTAAGTTTCCAAGCCAACTGATTGGTTCCCACGTCTATGGCATATACCTTAAGGGCTCCGTTTTGCAGCATACAATCCGTAAATCCTCCTGTAGACGAGCCGACATCCATACAGACTTTCCCTTCCAGATTAATCGGAAATACATCCAACGCTTTTTCCAGCTTTAGTCCTCCACGGCTGACATATTTGAGCTTTTCTCCTTTTATTTCTATCCGGGCATCCCTGTGAAAGCTGCTTCCGGGCTTATCCTCCCGCTGTCCTTCGACAAATACATTTCCCGCCATGATTATTGCCTTTGCCTTCTCTCTGGACTCGGCTAAGTTGCGGTTTACTAAAATTACATCCAGTCGCTCTTTCATTTATCTTCACACTTTCTTCAACTTAACACTACCGTTTAACACATTACCTTAGCTCATTCATTATCCTTCTGAAAATGCTTTCTGCATCAAGCTCCAACATCCTATAAAGCTCATCTACTCCGCCATGCTCAATAAAGCTATTAGGCAGAGAGATATTTATATGCTTAATGCTTTGCTTATTATTTCTGCATAAATAATCGGATACCTTCTGACCATATCCTCCGTTGCTTACATTCTCCTCCATGGATATGAATACATCATGATCCTTTGAAAGCTCATCCAGTGTCTCTTCATCAATCGGAGAAACGAACCGAGCATTGACTAAGGTAACTTCCTTACCCTGCTCCGTCAGCATTTCCGATACCTTTTCGGCAATCTTTACCATGCTTCCGACTGCATATATAGCTATTCCTTTAGCCCTATGGACTATTTCACTCTTACCATAAACTATGGGCTCTTTATTATCCATTAAGCCCTGATAAGCATCTCCCTTGGGATAACGAATCGCCACAGGACCGTCATAGGACAATGCAAAATTCAGCATTCCCTCCAGCTCCCATTTGTTCTTTGGAGCCATTACCGTAAGGTTTGGTATATGGCTTAGGAAGGACAGATCAAAGATTCCCTGATGAGTCTTTCCGTCTCTGCCGTTAAGACCGGCTCTGTCGATGACAAATACCACGGGAAGCTTGTTGATACATACATCGTGGACTATCTGGTCGTATGCCCTCTGTAAGAACGTCGAATATATGGCCACTACCGGCCTGAAACCCTCAGCTGCCAAACCGGCGGCGAATGTAACGGCATGGCCTTCAGCTATCCCCACATCAAAAAATCTGTCGGGAAAGCGCTTCTTAAATGCACTTAGTCCGGTACCATAAGGCATGGCAGCAGTTATCGCTACCACCTTATCATTTAGCTCTGCATTTCTAATCAATGCCGATGAAAAGCATTTGGTATAGGACAGTGCCTTACTTTTACTCACAGGCTCTCCGTTATCAACACTAAAGGGCTCGATACCATGATATCTGCTTGGATTACTCTCCGCAGGAACATATCCCTTTCCCTTTTTTGTGATTGCATGGATAACCACTGCTTTATTAGCCCTTCTGGCGGTCTGTAAAGCCGATAGCATACTATCGATATCATTACCGTTTATCGGTCCTATATAGGTAAGTCCCATATCCTCAAAGAACATACTGGGCAGCATGAAATATTTAATCGCATCCTTAGAACGCTTCAAACGGTTAACGATGTCTTTGCCACCGGGTATTTTCTTTGTAATGGCTTCCTCCATGCTTTCCTTGAATTCCGTGTATTTCGTATTGGTGCGCAGCTTCGCAAGATAATTTGCCATACCTCCCACATTCTGTGATATGGACATATTATTATCATTTAATATTATTATCAGATTCGATTTAAGCCTGCCGGCATTATTCAAAGCTTCAAATGCCATTCCACCGGTCAGCGCACCGTCTCCAAGCACAGCTACTACTTTATTGTTACCACCCCTTAAATCTCTTGCCTTAACCATTCCTAACGCAACCGAAATGGAGGTGGAACTGTGTCCGGTATCAAAGGCATCACAATCACTTTCTTCCATCCGGGGGAATCCGCTGAGGCCTCCCATCTGCCGTAGTGTAGTAAACTTATCCTTTCTACCGGTTAGCAGCTTGTGGGTATAGGCTTGATGTCCCACATCCCAAATCAGCTTATCTTCAGGGAAATCCAAAAAAAGATGTAATGCCATAGTAAGCTCAACAACACCTAAATTAGATGCCAAATGTCCCCCCGTCTTGCTTATATTAGCAACCAAAAATGATCGAATCTCTTTGGCGAGTCTTCGATAATCCTTGGGATTTATATTCTTAATATCATTTGGTTTATTTATCTGGTCCAAAATACCCGTCAAACTCAAGCACCTCATTTCTTTCACTGGTCGTTAACTCAGATGTTAATCTAATTAGCTGATTTGCGATTACTTTTTTCTGTTTATCAGCTCTATAATCAACGCCTCCAAATACTCATTCTCGTAGGGCAGTGACTCATAGGCCTTCCTTGCCCTATCTGTAACCTTTTCCACCTCGTATTTGGCCTGCTCTATATCCATAATAGTAACATATGTGGACTTAAAATTCTTTTCATCAGAATGAATCGGTTTACCAAGAATTTTATCGCTGCTAATCACATCCAGAATGTCATCTCTTATCTGGAATGCCAATCCGATATCCCCGGCGATATTTTCGATTGCATCCACTTCCTTAGCAGTCGCTCCTGCCAGTATCGCACCTATCATCATCGATGCCTCGATAAGACCACCCGTCTTTAGCTTATACATCGTATCCAGCATATCCTTATTAATAGACTTTCCTTCGGATTCGATATCTATAACCTGCCCGCCGATCATACCGTTAATTCCTGCCTTCATGGCAAGGATTTTATATGATTTCATTATCCGCTCATAAACAGTAAGGGAATCATCCAAAGATTTATTCACATGCTCATATGCCCTTGCCACTGTTTCAAAGGCAAGAGTAAGAAGCCCATCCCCTGCCAAAATTGCCATTGCCTCTCCGAATGCTATATGAGTAGTCTTTCTTCCCCTACGGAACTCGTCATTATCCATGGCAGGAAGATCATCGTGGACCAGGGAATAGGTATGAATCATTTCAATTGCAGCCATGAACGGATGTAAAATATCATTATCCCTACCTCCAAACAGACGGAAGGTTTCAAGCATAAGCATCGGCCGGATTCTTTTTCCCCCTGCCATCATGCTGTAATTCATAGCCTCTGTTACAGTCTTATAATAACCCTCTTCTTTAGGCATATACCTTCTTAATATTTCTTCAATCTCGGATACCCGTTTCTCTTGCTCTAACTTAAAATTCATCTGCATCTCCATTTTCACCTAGAATAATAAGCTCCTTCTCAACCTTATCGATGGAATCATTACATGCCTTTAAAAGCTTCATACCCTCCTGATACAGTGAAAATGAATTTTCCAAGCTGATATCAGGCTTTTCAAGCTCCTCAATAATTAAGTTCAGTTTTTCAAATGCTTCCTCTAATTTGAATTCTTTATCCGACATACGATCCTCCACTTCCTTACTTTTAGTTTATAAGTAATTATGTTCCTCGATATCATCGACTCTGGATACTATATCTCCATCCAACAGAGAAATCCGAAGCAGGTCATTCTTTGCGACCATCTTTATGCTTTGAACAGGCATTCCATCCTCTCCTCTGACCAGAGCATATCCCTTCTTTAGCTTGGTCAGGGGAGATAAGCTCTCCAATTTAGTTATATATAATTCCAGCTTATGCCGTGTATCCTTAAGGCTTCGGTTCATACTATAGGCCATTCTTTGCTCCATATCCATCAGTAGCTGTCTTTTCTGTTTTATCTGATAAGAAGGACTCGCATAAAGCAGTCTTAATTTCAGTTCCCTTAGCCTTGACTGATGATATGTAACATTGTGCATTGTCGTCTTATGTATCCGTCTCCTATATTCCTGCAATAGGTTCATAAAAGATATGTAGTCATTAACAGCCAACTCCGCTGCTGCCGATGGAGTCGGTGCCCTCAAATCAGCCACATAATCCGCTATAGTGACATCCGTTTCATGTCCTACGGCTGATATAATCGGAGTGTTACAGGAGTATATGGCTCTGGCCACTATCTCCTCATTAAAGGCCCATAAATCCTCTATAGAGCCTCCTCCTCTTCCGACAATAATAACATCGGGCCTTAGCTTATCCAATGCTTTAATGCCTCTTACTATACTCTCCGGTGCCCCCGCTCCCTGAACCAGTGCGGGATATAGAATAAGCTGAATATATGGATTTCTTCGCTTTGAGATATTAATAATATCCTGGATTGCAGCCCCTGTGGAGGCTGTAACAATTCCCACACGCTTCGGATATGAGGGTATAGGCTTTTTATGGGCCTTATCGAACAATCCCTCTGCTTCCAAATCCTTCTTTAGCTTCTCGAATCTTTCGTATAATGCGCCCTGTCCATCCAGAACAATCTGATTGGCATATAATTGGTATTTTCCGTCTCTTTCATATACACTTACGCTTCCAAGAACAATCACGCTCTGTCCTTCTTCCATCCGAAAGGTCAGCCCTCTTCTTTGTCCTGCGAACATAACGCATGCCAATTGTCCCTGGTTATCCTTAAGAGTAAAATAAATATGCCCAGAGGTATGATATTTACAGTTTGAGACCTCTCCCTTCACATATATATGATTGAGATAGGGATCTTTGATAAACATATTTTTAATATATTGATTTATTTCAGTTACCGTATAAGCCTGTCCCATATATAACCTCATTTCAATATACTTATGCCAGCTTTGCCAAAATTCCGTTAACAAATCCCGGAGTATCATCCCCTCCGAAAGTCTTTGCCAACTCAACGGCTTCATTTATAGCCACCTTGATTGGTATTCCTTCATCAAATTTCATTTCGAATACTGCGAGTCTAAGAATTGTCAACTCTACCTTACCCATACGGCTTAAGGCCCATCCACTGGCTGTCTCAGATAATATCTCATCGATTTCATCAAGCTTACTAAGGACAGCCTGAAATCTGTTCGTCAAATATTCCGCTTCCTCCAATGTGGGTTCGCTTAGCTGTGAAAGGTATATTTCCATTTGCTCCAACAAATCATTATTGTCATGAAAATCCTTGCGAAACAGCATCAGAAAAATGTGCTCTCGAATTTCTCTTCTAGTCACTGTCTAACTTCCTCCTAAAGACCCATATGATAAAAAAGGGGTGTTGCCATGACCATGTTTGCAACATCCCCTTATATGGTACAATTACTCTTTTACGATATTTACTCCTGCTATTCTTATGTTAACTTCCTTGACCATAAGCCCGGTCATATTCTCTATGGCAATTTTCACTTTTTCTTGAACCTGCTTCGCTGTTTCAGGAATTCCGTATCCATAATTTAGGGTAAGTGCCATGTCCACAGATACAGAGTCCGGACTGACCAGAACCTTCACTCCCTTTGATAGATTTTTCTTACCGAACTTACCTGCCAGCTCATTAGTAACATTTCCACTGGTGGAAGCAACTCCCTTTACCTCGGTAGCCGCAAGTCCTGCAATAGAGGCAACAACCTCATCAGCAATCTGCACTTCGCCTACCTTTCCGTTTTCATGTATTTTATATGTGTTCCTGATTTCCGGTTCCTTATTCAATATAGATACCTCCTATGTTACATATTGTTCGGTCATCTCATATAACTATTCCATGTTGTCTTTGTTATATAGTATTATACCAAACTTCTCATCTTTTGCAATTATTAATAAATTTTTTTACATAAGTTAACTCTAGTCTACCACTATAACCGGGTTAATCGTAATTTTATCTAAAGAAGCATTGGTTTCATTCATTATTACATCTTCAACTATAGCAAGCTGCTGATCTGACAGGGAAGGTGTGTTTATAACCACATTGATATCTCCGTCTGCATTCATGGTTACCATGGCATCTGCAAAGCCTCTTGCCTCAAGCATTACCTCTATGTTATTTTCTATCTCTGCTATATTGGTTAGCTCAATCATTCTCTCGATAATCGGCTGTTTTGAGGCATCGGATATGTTCGTGCTTTCGATCAGCGCCAAAAGGTCAGCTCTGCTTCTGGCTCTGTCCTGTTCTCTCTCCAACTTCTTACTGGCAAAGAAGCTTCCGTCCAATGTTGTACTGGCCAAAATAGCCTCCCCGGGAATGTCATCTATTTCTAATTCACCGGTATCGGAGACTTCGTTTGCTGCGGCAAGTAAATCCTCATCGGAAATATCTCCAAGCTCCTGGTCATCCTCTATATTCACCGGAGTCACCTCATCATTCTCATCCTCAGCGTTAAGAATGTTGTTATCCGTGGTATCGTCAGCTGTATCGTCAGTGGTATCAGTGGTATCCGTGGTGTCGTCAGTGGTGGTGTCATCACCTATATCTGTAGTATTCTGAACAAAATCCTCTCCATCCGTGCCGGATATAATATCATAATCCGGATTTGCCGATTCCACCGAATCCTTTTTATCCGGTTTATCATTATTGGTGAAGCTTAAATAACCGGCAATCACAATCATAATTGCCAGTGCCGTAATTATGATTTGATTCTTTTTGAATATATTTTTCATTTATAAACCTCCTGATCATTTTATACCATCACTCATTTTCATTACCTTAACCTTATGCATTGGAATATTAAATAATGCCTCTGCAGCCTCAATAATATCCTTTTGTACCAGAATATTATCACCACCTTCGGCAATGACTAGAATGCCCTCTACCTCCGGCTCACGCTCCTGCAATATGTAAGGCTGGGTGTTCCCATCCTTGTTAGTTACCAGAACGGTGCTCTCCTCCTTCTGGATGCGATTATTTGTTCTACTTCCACCCTCCCCGTCATCTTCATTAATGCTTTCCTGAGTATACGGTACATCCTTAAGTGGTATATGCTCTCCGGAGGTTTTTAAGGTTATCATAACCTCTACTTCCCCAATTCCGTTAACCTTACGAAGGATGCTCTCAAACCTATCCTCTAATTCTGCTATATAGTTATTCGAATCATAGCTTGTCGTATTCGTACCATTTTGCAAATTCGAAGAATCAGTGATTATATTTTTATTTTTAGCCTTCTTATCGCCTCCGATTAGACCGGGAAAAGTAAGTACTATAAGTAAAATTCCTGCCACGAGCATCATGATAAGCTTAGGCATGCCAATGTCCTTCAGGGATATTTTCTTTTTTTCCATTTAAAGCATTAACCTCCCTGTATACTAATATTTATATTATCTTGTTTCATATTATAGAAGTCTGACAGTCTATTTTTTATTTGAATTTCAGCCGGCGAAGGCAGACTCTGCATTATATTTATATCATCCTCTGAATCCTCAATCTTGCCCGATATTGCAATTCTTTCTATGTTGATTTTTTGTACGGGTATTCCCTTATCCTCAACATATCCGGCAGTGATATTCAATGATTCTATTTCCCCAAAGCTATTACTCGTCACATCCTGATTTATCACGATGTCCACTTTATACAGATATAAATCGTTCTCCAATAAGATGTCAGCCACCTGAGCGCTTATCATTTTATTAAGCTCTGCATACACCTTGTCCTTTTGGCTCTCCTCCATAAGCCTCAGCTCGTTTTGGAAATCCGAAACATCTGCCTGATAGATATTGGCATTCAGGTAATAATCCAGGATTTCATCAATATTAAACAGCTTTAAGAAGGGAGTCACGACTATCAGTAACAGAATCATACCCGACACGATACTAACGTATTTTTTATAGCTGCTGTTTCCTAACAAATTCATTATTATGGTATTAAGGATTAAATAAATAACAATATTTCTTACCCATTCATATATCTCACCCATCATGTCCCCCTTTGAGTGCTATATTGCTTTACCCGTGGATATTGCCACAATTGTTATGGTTAACAGAAATAGAATCGCTCCTACCAGTACGCATTGAAGAAGCATCTCCGCTGATTTAGCAGAAGCACTTATGCATTCAATTATCCGCTTGTCTGAAATCGGCTGTAATGCGGCACTGCTGAAACGATATATTAAAGTAACCACCGTAAGCTGAACCATAGGAATAGAGCAAATAACTATGATTACCACCAGGCCTGCCACACCGATGGCATTCTTTAAGAGAATCCCTGCCCCGATTACGGTTTCTGCCACACTTCCAATTGCATTTCCTACCCCGGGAAGTGCTGAAGATGCCTTAAACACCGTAGACCGCTTTACCTGATCGGCCACAGGAACTATTAAACCCTGGATTGCCTGAAAGCCGATAACCGCCGCAAGTAAGCTTCTTAAGGTCCACTTAATTATGAGCTCCAACAGCCCCGCCAGCTTTGACAGCATGTCCTCCTTCGAAAGGTTATTGGCCAGAACGATAATCAGATAGAAGTTAACCATAGGTATCAACACCTTTATGATTATAAAATCCACAAGAGTTATTAAAATAAGTGCAACCTTATAAAATGTAAATGAGGACAAGCTTCCGGAACAAAATGCAACAGACATAAAGTACGCCGGAACGAGTGCCTTCATAAAATCGAGAATTTCCCGGATTACGGTGGAGGCTATGTGTGATGCACTTATAAATGAGCTGATTAGCAGTCCAAATAAAAGCAGATATGTTACATAGTATCCTGTTTCCGAAACCTGATGGTATTTGAAGGCCATGGATAGATTTGTGAATATTGCCGCAATCAGAGCAATCGATATGAGGCGGCCAAAGGTAGTAATGTGGGCTTTGAACTCCCCGCTGATTGACTGAACCAGCTTGTTTCCTATGGCCGATAAAGAGAAAGCCTCCTCTCCTGACATCAGCTTCCCTACATAATCACCAAAATCCATGGCATCCTCTCTGTCCATGATATTATCAATGACCTCCTGGATATCATCATAATTAATGTCATCGTATAAATCATAGGCCCCATATGCTATGCCCGAACCGTTTAAATAAAACAATGCAAATATAACGGTGAGCCTAAAAACAAGCCCAATCCTATTATTCATTAACATTTTTAGCAATATAGTCACCCATCCTTAATCATCTGTTGCTATCTGAATGTTAAGAAGTTATTGATTGTGTCCAGCAAAGCCAAAAGTATCGGCATACTGATGGCGAGTATTGAAAGTTTACCGATTAGTTCAACCTGCTCCCCTATGGCCTGATAACCGGAGTCCTTGCATAGGGACGCCGAAAATTCAGTAACATAGGTTATTCCGATTATCTTTACCAGTATATTAATATAAGCCTTATTGATCTTTATATATCCCTGAAGCCTATTTATGGTGTCCAAAATAATCTCAAGCTTGCCTATACCCAGAAGCAAAATAATGAAGCATGCTCCTATGCTGATATATAGTGAATATTCCTCTCTTCCTTTTTTAAAAAGGATTGCTACTAATACCGCTACAATTCCTATTACGGCTACATTAACCATTCCTACCTCCTATGCCTAAAGCATGCTAAAAAGGTCCCTGATAGTTGCGAACAGCTCTGTAATATAGGGTAGAATCCAAAAGAGAACCAGAATCAGACCGGCCAGACTTGTCATAAATGCCAGTTCATCACGATTCGATTGCTTCAATATTTGATTTAAAATGGAAACCAATATTCCCACAACCGCAATTCTTAGCAATAAATAGATATCCATTCTTACCCCCATGCTTTCTGCTAAATCAAAATTATCGAAATAAATATTCCGGCCATAATACCAAGGGTATTATATAGATATGACTTCTCCTTAGCAGTCTTTGAAAGCTCATTTATTTCTTCCTCAATCTGCGTAAGAAACAGCTCAAGAGTATTCATCTGCATCTCCTTATCCAGATATCCAAGATTCTCACCAAATTGAATAAGATGAGACTTGTCCTTCTTATTTAACGAGGTTTGAAGAAGCTCTTTTTCCACTGCCGCCTTCCATATCTGTGAAAATGTATTGCCCGAATGCTCGCTTAATTTATCTGACACCTTGATTAAAAATCCCTTAAAGCTTCCCTCATGCCTTCTTGCTATTGTGTTTATGGCTTCTGGAAGCGGGGTACTGCCGTATCTAATATCTCCACGAAGAAGTATAATCAGCTTCCTTAGCTCTTTGATATCATTTATCCGTGACTTAAGCTCATTACTGCAATAGAAGCCCATTAAGGTCGATGACAGAATAATCAGAATACACCCTATAACCTTCGTTATCTGCATGAAACCTCCTCCGTTTCTTTCAACAATGATAGATTATGTTGCCAAAAGCATCATAGATTTCTTCAAGATGCCCGATTTGCTTGATATTATTAAGGATTACATATCGTTCGAATAATCTCTTATGTAAAAGCTCGCCTAAAATCGGCTTACTCTTAATGTCTTCGATCGAGCTTCCGTGGACCGTGGCTATCAGCTTGCAGCCACAGCTTATAACATAGTCGATCGCCTCCAAATCCTCTTTGGAACCGATTTCGTCTACTGCTATTACCTGGGGGGACATGGATCTTATCAACATCATCATCCCCTTAGCCTTTGGACAGCAATCCAATATATCGGTGCGAATACCTAATTCATTTTGCGGCACTCCCATATAGCATGCTCCTATCTCAGAACGCTCGTCCACCACTCCCACATTCATTCCCTGAAGACAGGGGCTTCCATTGGAAATCTGTCTTATAATGTCACGAAGAAGAGTCGTCTTACCGCATTTAGGCGGAGATATTATCAATGTATGATATATTCCCTGGGTATTACTGTTTACCAGATATGGTATCACCTTATCCGCGCATCCCTTTACCTGATGTGCGAGTCTTACATTGATGTATGAAATATGCTTCATACCCTTGATGGAATCCTCCTGGATAATGGTCTTTCCTGTTATTCCAATACGATGACCGCCGTTAATCGTAATAAAACCCTGACGTATCTCCTCCTCAAATGCATATAAGGAATAATTACTTATGTATTCCATAGTCTCCTTAATCTCATTCTTTGTGATAATAATTCCAAGGGCAGGATTACTGACCAAATCGGCATTATCCGTTACGAAATACTCTCTGTTCTCGTAATTCACCATTAGAGGACTGTTAATTCTTAGGCGAATCTCCTGCAGTGCATCAAAATCAATCCGCATCTTACTAAGTATCGTCCTTAGCTTTAAAGAGAATATCTTTAGAAGCTCGTCTTTAGTCCTCATTGCTTGTACCTCCAAATGACAGCTTATCCAACTTCTTATAAAACAATATATTCCCTCTATATAAAATTATGACGGAGAATTAATCTTTTAGATTGACATTTTGTCTTGCTTTTTTTGCTTACTCTACTATAATTAAAGCAATAATAAATTGAATTAATCGGAGAAAAATATGAGATATGGTTTAATCGGAGAAAAGCTTGGTCACAGCTATTCCAAGTATATACATGAAAGAATGGTCAATGAAGAATATCATCTGATTCCATTGAATGAGAAGGAATTTGAACTTTTCATGAGGAAGAAGGAATTTGCAGGTATTAATGTAACCATACCCTATAAGCAGAGGGTAATACCTTATTTGGATGACATAGATGCTCTTGCCAAGCAAATCGGAGCTATAAATACCATAGTTAATGATAATGGCAGACTTAAAGGCTATAATACTGATTTTTATGGTCTTCTATATCTGTTTCGTAAAAACAACATAAGGACTGAAAATAAAAAATGCCTGATCCTTGGAGCAGGCGGTACGTCAAAGACTGCACAGGCTGTATTAAAGAAACTGAGGGCCAATGAAATCTTAACCGTAAGCAGAAATCCTATGGGGGAAAATCATATATCCTATGAAGAATGCTATGACAGGCATACTGATTCTCAGGTGATTGTAAATACCACCCCGGTTGGAATGTATCCGAATATCGACGCCTCGCCTTTGGATCTATCAGCATTTACACAGTGCATTGCCGTAGTAGATGTTATCTTTAATCCTATTGAGACGAGGCTTACAAAGCAGGCAAAGAGCCTTGGAATTCCTGCGGTAACCGGTCTTCCCATGCTGGTTGCACAGGCTAAGCAGGCTCAGGAGTATTTTAGAGGCATCATACTCGATGAGGCTGTAATCGACGAAATAACTCAGGATTTATTGGAGCTGATATAGGCACCTCCGAGAATCAGGATACCTCCAATCAGCTGCATAATGCTTATCGTCTCACCGATGAATATTGCTGACATTACTACGGCAGATACGGGATCTATATAGCTGAAGATGGCTACCGTATGACTCTCCAGCTTTTGTACAGAGGAAAAATAAAGCAGATAAGCCACTCCGGTATTTATCAGACCAACCAATAACAGCAATATAACAGACCTGCTGTCCAGCAAAGCTAATGGTACTGCTCCCTGTAACAATACATAGGGAATCAGGAGTAATGTCGCAAAGGCCAGCTGAATAACAGTCGTCTCCAGGCCGCCCATTTCTTTCATAAGTTTATTAAGAATTATTACCATGGCATACAGCATCGCTGCCCCTAAACCAAAACCAATTCCAAGAAGTTCTTTGCTATGTATGCTTCCGCCGCCTCCGGTCCAAATAACCAAAAACATTCCTATCATTGCCGTCAGAAAACATAAGGTCTTTTTAACCGTCAGCCTTTCCTTCAAAACAAGGGGTGATAAAATAACTACGATGACCGGTGCAAGGTAATAGCTTAAGGTGGCATTGGTAATCGTCGTATGCCTATATGCCTCAAATAACAGAATCCAGTTAAAACCCAAGGCTGCCCCGGATAGTATTAAGTATATAAGATTTTTCTTTATCGTCTTAAGAGACAGTCTCCTTTTCATCAAAATCCCCGTAGCAATCAGAAACAGTGTTCCGACAATCCCTCTTGCTAAGGCTATCTGTGCCGAGGATAAGGGTATTCCCTTAACCAATAAGCCTATACTTCCGAAGATGACCATGGATAAGATAAAATATAGTTTTGATCTCATAGTATTTTACACCTCTATATTATAAATAAATAGCTGCTACAGTCAGGAATATGAATTCCGATCTTGTAACAGCTTTCATTCGATTATATTTCTAAAATCAAATCAATTAAACTCTCTTCATATATTCACCGGTTCTTGTATCAATACTGATTCTATCACCCTGATTTACGAATAAAGGAACATGTACCGTCGCTCCCGTCTCCACAACTGCGGGCTTAGTCGCTCCGGTTGCAGTATCACCTTTAAATCCCGGTTCCGTATCAGTAACCTCGAGCTCTACAAAAAGCGGCGGCTCGATAGCGAATACAACTCCGTTATGAGAAAGCATCTTAACCATCTCATTTTCTTTGACAAATTTCAGGGCATCGCCGACTGCTTCCTTATTCAGGGCAATCTGATCATAGGTTTCCACATTCATAAAATTGAATAAATCTCCGTCACTATATAAATACTGCATGTCGCTTCTGTCTATATGTGCAGTCGGGAATTTCTCCGTAGGACGGAAGGTTTTCTCAGTAACTCCACCGTTTTTGATATCTCTTAATTTGGTTCTTACAAAGGCAGCTCCCTTACCGGGCTTAACATGCTGAAAATCAATAATCTGATATACTACACCATCTATTTCAACCGTCAAACCATTTCTAAAATCGCCTGCTGATACCATACTAGATTCCTCCTTAATATTAACTACACCTAAGTGTATAATAAACCGACTGATTTTGCAACAATTTTTACAATTCTATCAGTGATTTGTCTGATTGTGTATAATTCTCATGACCATCCTTGGTCACTACGATAAGATCCTCGATTCTGACACCACCAAAACCACGAACATATATGCCAGGCTCTACTGTCTCCGTCATTCTCTCTTCTATTATGTCCTCCTCATTCGGCGAGAGTCTGGGCCCCTCATGGATGAATAATCCGACGCTGTGCCCCAGTCCGTGACCAAAGCAGCCTTCGTAACCTGCATTGTATATAATATCTCTTGCCACCTTGTCGACATCCTTACCCTTTAATCCTGCTCTTATAAAGTCCAGGGCAGCCAGCTGTGCTTCAAGCACAATATTATATATTTCCTTTTGTCTGTCTGATGCTTTACCGACAACTATGGTTCTTGTCATATCCGAGCAATATCCCTCGTATACGCAGCCGAAATCCATGGTAACAAAATCTCCGACCTCTATTTTCTTATTGGTAGGAACCGCATGGGGCATTGAAGAATTTATCCCCGAGGCCACTATTGCAGGGAAGCTTGACCTTTCTCCACCATACAGCTTTAACAGATATTCGATTCTTGCAGCTACTTCAAGCTCTGTCAGTCCCGGCTTTATAAATGTTAGCATCTCAGCGAATACCTTATCACCGATACTCTCTGCCTGCTTGATATACTCAAGCTCCTTGGGTGTCTTTATTTTCCTTAATCCGGTTATTTCGTCCTTAATCGGAACGAGCTCATCCACATTCAGCTTGTCCGCAAGTTCTACATATTTTGAATAAAGCATATCCCCGGATTCAAAACCGAGTCTTTTAACATTATCCGTTCTTAGTATGTCATTTATTGCTTCCTCATAGCCGGCGTTACCGATGGTAACTATTTCATAACCCTTGGCCTCCATCTCAGCCTGATAGGTATAACGAAAATCGGTTATAACCATGTGATGCTTTTCTGAGATATAAAGATATCCTGTCTCACCGGCGAAACCGCTTACATATCTCATGTTGTTGCCGTTAGATATCAGTACGGCATCAATATTTAAGCTTTTATTTATTTCCTGAACTTTTTTATAATTATCCATATCGGTCCTTCCATTCCTTATGTTATTTTTTGTTGCCCAGCTTAACTATTGCCTCCATAGCCAGTAGATAGCCCTCGAAACCCAGTCCCGTTATCTGTCCGTCACATACAGATGCTGTAACGGAGTTATGCCTAAATTCCTCCCTTTTATAAATATTGGATATATGCACCTCAATCTTGGGTATATTGAAGCATGCCAAAGCATCCCGTATGGCATAGCTGTAATGGGTATAGGCTGCAGGATTAATAATAATTCCGTCTACATTGTCATTATATGCCTTTTGAAGCCTGTCGATTATTTCTCCTTCTCCGTTGCTTTGAAAAACCTCGACTTCAATATTAAGCTCAGCCGCTTTTTTCTCTATTAAGCTAACCAATGAAAAATAATCTCTGTCCCCATATACCTCTTTCTCCCTTATACCCAAAAAATTCAAATTAGGTCCGTTTACAACCAAAATTCTCATATCAAACCTCCTCCATATGTAATGTACATATTAACCGTTCTCATATATTTAATATTAAGATTCCGAGTTCAAGCCTGTCTCATAATTTCATTTACTATATCCTCAATCGATTTGCCGTCGGTATCAATTATTAAATCAGCGGCTCTCTCATATATGGGTGTTCTTTCAGAAAGTAGCTTCTTAATCCTGTCCTTATAGTCATCTCCCATAAGAAGAGGCCTTGTATTGTCTCCGAACAATCTGCTTTCGACGGATTCCTGCGATGCTCTCAGATATACAATCTTTCCCATTACACGCAACAGATTTAAGTTTCTTTCTCTGACGGGCATACCTCCTCCCGTTGCAAGCACCGTCCTTTCCAATGTATCCATAACAGACAGCAGTAATGTGGTCTCAAGATTACGAAAAAGCTCTTCTCCGTACTTATTAAAAATCTCTTGTATCTCCATGCCTTCATCGGCCACAATCATATCATCGGTATCCCTAAAGTCATATCCCATTTTCTCAGCTAACAGCTTACCTACACTGCTCTTTCCGGAACCCATAAAGCCTATAAGTATAATATTATCTGAACTCATCCTTCACCTCTATGCTATACTTTCTTTATTTTCCCTCGTCTTAAATCCCTGCGGTAACAGCGTAGGACTATTCTTTCAAGCTTTCGCTTGAGTATAATCTGTATTTCTTCCTTGGGTCCGATAGGCTTGACGAAGTAAGACATCATACCTATCCTATTGGCACCAAATACATCTGTAAACAGCTGATCGCCTATAAAAACCGTATTCTTAACAGTGGTTCCCATAAACTTAGTTGCCCTGATAAAATTCTTCTTGGCAGGTTTATTTGCATTATGAATATATTTTACATTTATTTCCCTGTTAAATCGAGCAACCCTCTCCTCCTTATTGTTGGATATAAGACATACAGAAAAACCAATTTTTTGCAGCTTGGCAATCAGTTTTATCGCTCTTGGACTGGCATCGGCTCCATGCTCCACTAATGTATTATCAATATCAAATATGATTCCTCTGTATCCTTCTTTATATAAACCATCATAATCAATCACATATGCGGAGTCCGCAATACGTTTTGGGTAAAACATTTTAAGCATAATATCTCTCCAAACTCTTTTATATTAAAGTATCCGCCTTAATATCCAATTATGTACTTACAATTTTAACTAAATCCATATTGCGGATGACGGAGTCTTTGTCCACCAACGGAAAGTCCATTAGCTTATATGTCCAGACTGCCCTTCCGATACCGTATTCTATAAACAGTTCGCTTATATCCCTATGCCATTTTAAGCTACTGTCCATAGGGGCCTTATCAATTACACCGTATTCTCCACAGTAAAGAATTACATCTCTTTCCCTGGCAAAGTCAATAGCCGGCTTAAGAAAATTTCTAAGAAATTCCTTGTCTACGGTCTTATCAAATACGTAGCGGTTTATGAATTCACTCCCCTTAGAAAGATATGCCCTGTATATATCCTCTCCTGATGGATAACAGACTTCAAATTCCAAGTCCTTGAGTAACGGTTCCCAACCTGCCTTTTGATGTGTAAAAATATGAGGCTCATAGAAATGAAAGGTATATACTATATTATCATCATCTATTCTATCCAGTTCATGAAGGGTATTTACGCTGTTATAATGGTTACCGCCGACTATAATTGTACGGTTCTCATCGATTTCACGTATTCCCGCTATGGCTCTTTTACTAAGCCTGTTCCACCGGCTGCTGTCAGGTTCTACAATTTCATTCAGCAGTTCGAATACCAAATTGTCCCTGTAGTTTAGGTACCGCCGTGCAAATTCTTGCCACAGTCTTATAAAACGCTGCTGCATATGTTCGTCCTCAAATAATTTATTCTCTTTGAGGGAATAAAATGCATAGCCCGGAGCTTTATGAAGATCAAGTATAATATTGAGATTATATTTTTCACACCAACGAATACAGCTGTCAATATATCGGAAGCCTTCCTCCTTGTATTCGAAGGGTTTATCATCGTCTTCAAGCACCATATAGTCAATGGGTAGTCTTACATGATCCATACCCCATCCGGCTATCTTTGCTATATCATCTTCTGTAATAAAGGATTCAAAATGCTCCTTTTTTGCTTCCCTGTATTGGGATATCCAACCACCCAGGTTTACGCCTTTCATATATCCATTTAGTTTTTTCATATAAGTATCCTTTCTGCCTCAGTGATTATGTTGAATTTATTACTGTTTGATATCAGAGGTACAATGGGAGCATTTTGTTGCATCAAGATGAATGTCCGAATAGCAATAAGGACACTTCTTTGTTGCAGGAGCTGCAGGTGTATCCGGCCTTTTAAGCTTGTTAATCCATTTGACAATTAGAAAAACCACAAAAGCCATGATTATAAAGTTAAGTATGTTAGACAGAAACAGACCGTATTTTATCACAGCCGCATCTGCCTCCTCAGCTGCCATTAATGTATCATAATGTACTCCGTCAAGTGATACAAACAGATTGCTAAAATTAATTTTCTTTGTAAATAATCCGAGTAAGGGCATGACAATGTCATTTACAAGAGAATTTACTATGGAATTAAAGGCTCCTCCAATAATGATACCCACTGCTAAATCAATCATATTCCCCCGTAGGGCAAATTTCTTAAATTCCTTCAGCATATTTATTCCCTCTTTCTCATTATTTTGTAATAGGTATAATCCTATTAGGAACATTATATCATGGCAATACATAGAAAAAAAGTAAAAGAAAAACCATATTATATTATGGCTCTTCTTCGGCATTCTTATATTTTACATACAAATTAACATCATAAAGGCTACCGTCCCGCCTTCG
>JAAYTK010000073.1 GCA_012523775.1 Clostridiales bacterium
CTATTGTATTATTTAGGGGTGTTCCCTCCTTAACACCATATTTTTTTGAAAGACTTCCCGCTGCCACATTCCGTACAATTACCTCAACCATAATAATTTCAGCCTTTCTGACCAGCACGGTGTTATTGTCGATTATTTTTATTAAGTGAGTCTTTATACCGTTCTTGGTCAGATATTCATATAAAATATTAGAAATCTCCGTATTAAGACTTCCTTTACCCGGAAGCTCCTCCTTCTTAACGCCGTTAAGTGCCGTGACCGTATCCTTATATCTTATGATAAGGCTGTTCTCGTCCTCTCCTTCATAGATTACCTTGGATTTCCCTTCATACATGATCCTGTTCATATCTACCTCCGTATTCCCCTTATTCTCCTGCATGCTTGATTCCCAGAATTTCAAGTTCCTTTTCATTAAGACCTATACCTCTTAGCATTAAACGGTTTCCTTTTAAGCTCTCAATCGAATTGATGCCCATGCCACCCATCATTTCCTTGATTTCATGCTGCCAGGCTTTTATAAGATTAACCAGACGCTTATATCCGATTTCCGGATTTAGACGTTTGACCAGCTTCGGTATCTGTGTGGCTATGCCCCAATTGCATTTTCCGGAGTGACAGCTTCTGCAAAGATGACATCCAAGTGCGAGTAATGCCGCCGTTGCTATATAGACACAATCAGCCCCCAAAGCAATGGCTTTTACAATATCCGCGCTGGAACGGATGCTTCCTCCTACAATAAGTGAAACATTGTCCCTTATACCCTCATCCCGTAGCCGCTTATCAACGCTTGCCAATGCCAGTTCAATGGGAATACCCACATTATCTCTGATACGGGTGGGAGCCGCTCCTGTGCCTCCCCTAAATCCGTCTATTGCAATTATGTCTGCACCGCTTCTGGCAATACCGCTTGCAATTGCCGATACATTATGTACCGCCGCAATCTTAACGATGACAGGCTTTTTGTAATTTGTGGCTTCCTTTAGTGAATAAACCAACTGTCTGAGATCCTCTATTGAATAAATATCGTGATGTGGAGCGGGAGAAATAGCATCGCTTCCCTCCGGTATCATACGGGTTCTCGAAACATCCCCAACGATCTTAGCCCCGGGAAGATGTCCTCCGATACCGGGCTTGGCTCCTTGCCCCATCTTAATCTCTATGGCTGCTCCACTACTCAGATAATCAGGATGAACCCCGAAACGGCCTGAAGCCACCTGTACAATGGTGTGTTCCCCATAGCAGTAAAAGTCCTCATGAAGACCGCCCTCTCCTGTGTTATAGAGAATATTAAGCTCCTTAGCCGCTCTTGCAAGGCTTTCATGAGCGTTATAGCTTATGGATCCATAGCTCATGGCACTAAATATAACCGGTATGGATAGGGTTAGATACGGTGTGAGGTTATTAATAATCCGATTGTCTTTATCTCTTTCTATGACCTTGGGTTTGGCACCAAGAAATACTTTGGTTTCCATGGGTTCACGAAGAGGATCGATTGATGGGTTTGTTACCTGGGAGGCATTCAGAAGGATTCTGTCAAAGTAAACCGGGTAGCTCTCCGGATTTCCCATACTGGACAGCAATACTCCTCCGTTTCCTGCCTGACGGTAAAGCTCGTTAATGGTCTTGCCGCTCCAATTGGCGTTTTCCTTGTAGGTATTATCTGTCTTTACTATTTTAAGGGCCCTGGTAGGACATAGGGACACACATCGGTGACAGTTTACACATTTCGAGTCATCACAGACCATTTTATTCGAGGCTGCCAAATGCTCGTGTACCTCATTGGCACATTGACGCTCACAGACTCTGCAGACTATGCATCTGTCATAGTTTCTTACAACTTCATATTCCGGATATAGAAAATTAACTGCCATTACTTACACCTCCGTTCAAAAGGGCTATTACCGGCTCCCCGCCGTTAGGTGACCACACAGAATCAAGATTCGGTTCAATAATTCTGATTGCCGCCTCTTCACTGGCGACATATACCTTATCCCCTTTCTCACCTACAACCATACTGCGAAGCTTTAATCGGTCATTAAGCGCCATAAATCCTCCATCAAATCCTACGATTATAGAGAATGGACCCGTAATCAGCTGAGCCGCAAACACATTTCTCAGATATTCATGAGTCATTCGTTTTATCGGCTCCATACGGTATATGGTCTGCCAGAAGGGAGCAGCTATAACAGAAGATATTTCATCAAATCTAAGCCCCTTTTTTCTATGAAGATAATCGATTATATAGGTTATGACCTCTGTATCTGTCTGTAGGGTACATTTGTACCCGTACATTTCGATAGCACGCCGGTTGGCATCATAGGAGGAAATCTCACCGTTATGTACAACCGAATAATCCAAGAGTGCAAAAGGATGAGCACCTCCCCACCATCCCGGTGTATTTGTGGGATAACGACCATGACAGGTAAAGCAATAGCCTTCATATTCGTCCAATCGATAAAACCGGCCAACATCCTCCGGAAAGCCTACTGCCTTAAATACACCCATGTTCTTTCCGCTGGAGAATACATATGCCCCGTCTATTCTTGTATTTACACGAAACACACATTTTGCAACAAACTCCCGCTCGTCTAGCTGGCTGTCGGAAAGCTTGGTGGCAAGCGGTGTAACAAAGTACCTCCATATTAAAGGTTCGTCAGTAATTTCTCTGACCTTTCTGGTTGGAATCTTGGATAGATTGATAATATCAAAATGTCGCTCTAAGAATTCTTCACAGCTCTTCTTGGTGGATGCATTGTCATAAAATATATGAAGAGCATAGTAATCCTTGTACTCGGGATAAATTCCATAAGCTGCAAAGCCCCCTCCGAGCCCATTTGAACGGTCATGCATGACAGTGATGGATTTGATAATTGCCTCACCGCTCATGCGTTTACCGGATTTATCAACAATTCCCGATATTGCACAGCCTGATGGTATTCTGACTTGACCTTCCAGCATAGTAAAACCTCCCGATTTCATGTTTGTAAGAATTAGAAAAAGCGCCCATCACATAATGTGTGTAGTTAAGTAACCGGCCTTAAATCCGGCTATTAACCATCTAACACATTATTTGATGAACGCCTTTGTTCAATGGAAATAGTATAATATATGATATTTTATTTGTAAATATCAAAAAGAAAAAAAATTATTTACTCTTCTTTCTGATACCGGAATCGAATGCATCTCTCATGGCGGGATTATTAATCATCCTCCCATAATAATCAAAACGGGACCCATGACATGGACAGTCCCAGGTCATTTCATTCTGATTCCACTCCAGCTTACAACCAAGATGAGGGCATTTTGTAGTGACAAAGTAGTATTTGTCATCCTTATCCCGATATACTCCTACCCTCTGTCCGTCGTGTCTTATGACACCTGCCTTCCCTTTCTCGATATCCTTAAGCTTATCATGTGGTATCTTAAGATGCTCCGACAGGAGGCTGATTGTAATTATAGCCGCATCCTTTAGGAACACTCTGCTTCCCGACAGCATCAGTCTTCTGGGTATGAAGACCTTGCGGTATTCATTCTCCCTGCCTGTAATCATATCACTTATTATCATGGCTGATACCATGGAGCTTGTCATACCCCATTTGTTAAATCCCGTAGCTACATATATATTCGGGGTCCGAACAGAATATCTGCCTATATAGGGTACGGAATCCGGTGTCATACAGTCTTGAGCTGACCATGTATATTTTATCTTGGAATTCGGGTACCACTTTCTTGCTGCATTCTCAATCCTTCCGTAAGAATTAATGGGTTTATACTGACCTGTCCTGTGATAACCGCCTCCAAGAATCAGATAGTCCTTATATTTTCTGAAGGTAAAACCGTTCTGATCGGCATCCAGATACATTCCATGGAATTCATCCTTGGCCTTACCACAGCCTTCCAGTGCCGCCAAATAGGAGCGCTCCTGATGAAGCCTTATAAAATAATAACCCGGAATATTAATAAATGGATAATGGGTGGCTATAACCACCTTCTTTGCCTTTACACTTCCCTGATCCGTTATTATGAGCCCATTCTTGTTTATCTGAGTAACACGGGTATTCTCATAGATTTTTAAGTTATCCGCAACCCTGTCAAGAAATTTAAGAGGATGAAACTGTGCCTGATTATCAAACCTTATCGCCGCCTTAACCCTAAAGGGCAGGGTGGTCTCTTTGGTAAATACCGCCGGCAGCCCAAGCTTAAGGGCCGCTTCTACCTCCTGTCTGATCTTTTGCTCATCATCAAGGGTGTATATATAATTAGGGAGAATTTCAAAGTCACAATCAATTTTTAGCTCATTTATTATCTCCTGATACTTATCAATTGCCCTTTGATTGGACATGGCATATTCCCATGCCCTTTGTTCTCCCTTGTACATTATCAGTTTTTTATAAATCAAGCTATGCTGAGAGGTAATCTTAGCCGTAGTATTCTTAGTTATACCGCCGCCTGTCTTTCTGCATTCCAGGATCACTACCGGTATCCCCCTTTGCTGCAGGAGATATGCTATAAGAACACCGGCCAGACCTCCTCCGATAACCGCCACTTCGGTGGTGATATCACTTTTTAATTTATCTCTTCCTGTCTTATTTTCTTCTGATTCATTATCACGGTATTGACTTTGAATCCATAGGGATTCGCTCCGTTCCATACCTTCTTCATTAAATGTTCCGTTTTCCTTCCATAGGATTCCCATTTCATTCACCTCAAGGCTATATTTAGCATAAATCATGTAATTTATACACGATAATAATCAATAAGATGAAATGGGTAAAATAATAGTATTATTTGGAAATCACTTCTAATATTTAATGCAATTATTATACATCATGCAATAATTGGATATATAAGTTTTATGCCCTATATGCATTTATCTTTCCGAAGAAGCTCGTAAGAATATCCTTGATATAGTTGTAACGTCTTGCGTAGGAATTCTCAATTCTAATTAACTCAAGTCCATGTCTTCGGCATATTTCATTCTTCTTACGGTCTCTTGCCTTCACAAGCTCATCTTCCCTATGCTCCTTACCATCCAACTCGATAGCCAGTATAGGGTATTCCTGTTTGTCGAATCTTCTCTCATATACAACAAAATCAAATCGTCCTGTATAGAATAGATCCTCATAAGATTCATTCTGATTAAACACATGAGAAATCGGAACTTCTTTTTGTATAGAACACTTTTTATTGTTATATAGAATATTATCTAATGCAAAATTAAGACTTTCTAAAAACGCATTCTCTGTCTGGGTGCTAAAGGGCTTAAAGTCTAAAGCCCGTGAGGGTGACGCCTTACTAGTCACCTTAGTTATTCCATTGGATTTGGTATATTCTATAAGCTCATATAGATCATCACTGGAGTCCTTATTGCTTAATCTGTCTAAATTTTTACTACTTGAAAGTATTATCAGCTGGTCTCGTGCCCTAGAGGTTGCTACATTTATAAGCTCTTTATTATTCTTAAGCCAGTCATAAGTCCCCTGCCTTGTCTGATCGGTAATTCCAAGGGAGAACATAATTGTATCCTTTTGATCACCCTGAAACGCATGCACTGTGCCACAGGTTACATTATTAATTCCATTTTCCTCTAACATTTTATTGATAATTTGCTTTTGGTTAACAAATGGTGTTATTACTCCTATACTTTTATCCTTGTTAAGTTTTGCATATTCAATAATTCTATCAGCTTCTCCTGGTGAGGTGTTCTTGTAGTGTGTCCTGTTATCTTCTATATCTACAAAGATTAATGGCTGGTTTGACTTACTATCACTCATGATCTTAAGCTTCTCATTGTAATATTTCTTATTATTGAAATTAATAATCTTCCTATGGGACCGATAATGATATCTTAGTAGAATCTCATCACTTACTGAATCACAAGCCAGATAGGTCTTATATATAGAATTCTCAATATAATCATACTCATCTGCAACCGAATATTTTCTTTTTAAAGCCATATTATCTTTCTCATCAAGTAAAATCACAGGATTTAGTTGTTGGGGATCTCCCACTAGCATCAAGCTTTCACCGCGAATAATAGGCATCAAGGAAATTGCTGTATTACACTGACTAGCCTCATCAAATATAACCATATCAAAATACTGCTTTGGCTCCCCCAATTTATGGGCAGATATACATGTAGTAAGAACTATTGGAAATACGCGAAGAAATTTCTTCATATTATCATCCTTACTGAGATATTTATTAAATTTAACAATCTGATCTTCCTTATCCTTCATATAGAGTATACTAATCAAATCAGAATATTTTGGCTCATCAAGTCTCTTAATATACCCGGCAGAAGTATAATAAAGGTATTTTCTAAACTCATCCTCATCGTCATCAAGAAGACTTAATACCTCTTCATCCGTTACCTCCTTGATATTCTTAAGCTCCTCTTCTATTTCTGCCAATTGTCTTCCTTGAAGATCAACCTGAAATTTCAAGTGCTTATATGATACTAAGAGTCTTTCAATTGTTTCCTTTCTTTCCTTTAGATCTAAAATGGTTTCATGCCTCTTTAATAGCTCATTAAGTTTCTTAGTTTTTTCAATTTTATCCTCTTTGTTTCTTTCCAAGGTCTTCTCATATATATTTATATTCTTTGTAAGTTCGTATACTTGTCTTATGTAGATAATACATTCCTTTACCTTTTCATTATTACCAAGACGTATGATGGGGAAAGGTATAGTCCTACCCCTGTACGAAATATTAATAAAGTCTTCAAATACATTATCAATAGGATGGTTATTATAAGACGTCAAAAGAACAGTCTTTTGATTAAAAAAGGCTGTCATTATAGTGTTATTAATTGTATTTGTCTTTCCTGTGCCAGGAGGTCCTTGTACATATGTCAGGGGATACTTTAATGCTTTATATAGAGCAAGAAGCTGATCAATATTAACCCTTTTATTTAGAAGTACTACTGGATACTCCTTTCTTCTATCTGGACGTCTAACAAGATCACCGAAAAATGCCTTAATGGGATATGTTACATTGCCCTGGTTATACATATCTATAATAGCTTTGTATTCATTATCTAAATCAACCAGGTTATCCAAGCCGATTGCAATCATATAAGGCATATCATCCACGCCATTTATCTGTGGGTTATTGATGGTAATCCTATCCTTAATAAGTTCAAGATTACTCTTGATATCGTCAAGGAGGTAGTACTCATCGGCATCTAGAAACTGCCTTATACTTTGTTTATAGCCATCTATAGTAAATTCCTTGCATACAGTTATCTCGTCATCAGGAATTAGGGTTTTTGACATAACATCAAGCTTAAGCCTTCTATATGCCAAGACATATAAACCGTTTTTGGTATTTATACTTAATACATTTAAACTTAGTTGCTTTATCTTTAACTGACCAAATGGATTGGCTGCTTTAATTTGAAAGTTTTTAACCACTTCTTTGAATTGTGCATCACTAAGAGTATAGCTTCCTGATGTCAACCGGTCTCCATCGAAAAAATGTATTAATGAATAATCACATTTATAAGGAGTACAGTCTAATTTATGGCAGTCCTTCAAGTAGTTTAGTATCTTTAGATTAGCTATGTTAGTGAATATATTGCGGTATTTTTCTGGATTATGCTTGATATCATCTACAAGCCCCTGATTAATTTTATAATATGAGCCATCAATAACCTTAGAGGACCTAATAGACTCAATAAATATCTTCAATTCACAGGTGGTAAATTGTGATAAATGAAGACCTTCTACGATTAAGGATTTATCACTTATATTAATACTCTTAATCATAATCCAGTATGAAGTTATATTATCTCCTTTGTTCTTATATTCAATAGTCATCCATTTCCCTTCATGGATGGATTTGAATATGTCTTTGGCAATATTATTCATCGAATTCTCCATAAATATTGTACTGGTAATATTTACTATGAACTTATTATAATACAGCCTTCATATTTTTACAAATACCCGTAATACTAACGGGTAATGATGACTTTAATGCCAGACACAAAAGGTGGTACCTAGCTTGTTAAGCTGGATTATGTTCTCGTTGATCTCTACTATGGTTACTGATTGCTCCTGGGCTGTAGCTGATATCTCCTCTATAGCTGCGGAGTTATCCTGTGCTTTGTCAGATACATTACCTAACTTTACTAGGATTTCATCCTTATTTTTGTTAATCACCTGATTATGATCTATGATTACCTTTATATCCTCGATCAGAGTCTGTAGACTGTCGGATATCATTCCTATGATTTCCTCTGTCCTTGCTACTGTATCATTAATCCTATCAACACCTTCACGGTTCTTTGATATGAAATTAACTGTCTCAACCGATTGCTCCTGCATCTGCTCTATCTTCTGGTGGATATCATCTACAGCATGGGATGTTTCATTTGCGAGCATACGAATCTCTTCAGCAACCACCGCAAAGCCCCTACCATGCTCTCCGGCTCTAGAGGCCTCTATACTGGCATTTAGGGCCAAGAGATTAGTCTGCTTGGCTATGCTAGATATCATAATCGTAATCTCTCCGATATCGTTGGATTGGTCATTCATCCTATGTACCAGCTTCTCTATTACACTTGTATTGTCATTATTCTCTCTAGTGGCATCCTTAAGCTCCTTAACAGATGATAGCCCAAGCTCCTTAAGCTCCACATTCTTCTCAACTACAGAGCCAATCTTTATACTTGCCTCAGCAGTCTCTTTGATATTCTCACCAAGAAGCGTTACGCTCTCCACACTATCCACAGTATCTCTGAATTGCTCATCTGATTGCATCGCCATCTGGGAGATAGCATTTGCCACCTCAGATGTAGCTTGGGATACGAAGCTAGAGGATTCGTTCAAGTTCCCTGCGTAGCTGTACAGCTTATTACTCGATGATATCATCATCCCAACTATCCTATTCAGACTGTCAATAAGACTGTTCACGGCGTCCCCAAGAATCTTTAGCTCGTCCTTGGTCTTAATATGTATCTTATCAATAGTTAGATCTCCCTTAGATATACCAGCTAAGGCTAGAGATATCCTCTTGATAGGCTTAATAATCTTTCCTGTCAGTAGGATGGTTATATATAATGCCAGAGTCAGCACCGCCATAACTCCTATCAGATTATTAATCAAGATGATATTTGCTCCTCTACCCAGCTCTTTATCATATATAACTGCACTAACCACCCAGTCCCAATGAGGAAAATACTTGGAATGAACCGTCTTACTGTCAGTGATAATACTTATATCCTCTTCAAGGGCATAATTAAGAGTTCCTCCCCCTGACTTAGCAGTATCTATAATCTCCTGTACAATAAATCTGCCATCGTAAGATTTCAAATCATATATATTATCTGATAGAAAGGGATGCGAGACAATATCCCCCTTAGAGTTTATTATAAATAAATAGCCTGATTCACCTAAATCAATCGAATGATTAGCATATATACTATTCACAGACGCTGAGCTTTGTGCATCAATATCTTCAGTGAGTAGCCCTGACTGTCCATCTGCATCTTCGCTTGTGGCTCCGGATATGCCATCTGTAAAATTACCTGTCAGATCACCTATCGAGGCTAAGGAAGCAATCTTAGCATCCTCCTCAGTCATCCACTGCGACGAACCTAAGCTATATCCATAATTTCGATTAATCTCTACCATGGTGGATTCGATGGCATTCTTTAATATAATCTGGTTAGAACGAGATAGCTCCCTCTTAGATATGTAGTAATTCAATACGGAAATTCCAACTAATGATGTAATAATAATTAGTGATACCAAAAGATAAATCTTTTTGCTTATTCTGTCTAGTTTGAGTGCTTTCATAGTGACTTTTTCTCCTGTGTGTGATTAAGTTTTATTTGCTTCCTGAGCCAGTAATTCAGGAGCCAGGCACGAAAAGCGGTCCCTGGCACCTAGTCTCTAGCAAACCAATATTCTCTTATCAACGCTATCAGAACCGCTACTATACCTCCTAGCAGGGCACCGATTATAACATTTCTACTATTGCTTGGACTTGTTTTATTGCTGGGGACTATAGGCTCTGAGGGTAGATATATATTGCTCTTAGTAATCCTTACAATATTATCACTAAGCTCTGATAACTCTCCGGTTTCATAATAGCTTCTTATCTCAGCCTGCTTAAGCTCTAGCTCCTCAAGATAGGTATTATACTGGTTCATAGTGTTCTCAGTAGTATTAATAGCTTGCTTGATTTCAATGATATCCAGCTCTAATTCTGTATAATTAGGGTTAATGATATTCCCCATAACTATAAAATCTCTTGTATTATCGGAAGATATAATCTCATCCATAACTTCTCTTTGATTTATTGTCATAGGAGTGTTATCTAAAAGCTCGAGGTTCTTCTCTAGAAGTCGCTTATCGGAATCTAAGGTATCCTTCAAAGAATTAAGCTGAATGCCATAATAATCACTAAAGTATCTAACAGCTCCCTCGGCCACCATGACATCAATAAACTCTATATAATTACTATAAAGGACCTCGGCCAGCTTTCTTGCATCCTCAGGATTATCAGAAGCGACATTTATATTAAAGCTGTTCTGAACAGCATTCTTACCATCGGCCTGAAGTATGGTTATTCTACTTCTTAAGGCTTCAATAGAGACCTCCTCAGGATTGTAGCCCATATCAGATATAGTATTACGCAATATATCACTGGAGGTAATCAGATTGATGTATTGCTCATTGTTAGATATAGGTAAGGTGTATTCACCATATTTAGTCTGGTGGGTCACGGGCATATTCATAATTATATTAAGTCTAGAATGATATACTGGTGTAATAAGGAACACACTAACAATGCCGGTCACAAGCCCGGCTATAAGGGTAATAACTATAATAAGTACCTTCTGTCTCCATAGAGCCATAAATAGCTCCTGTAAGCTTATCTCATCCTGTGTATCGTGATTTGTGTAATTTTGATTTGAACTCATATATACCTCTATACTTCGATTAGCTTGGTTTACTATTACGCACTCATTATAGCATCTAAGGATTATCAAGACAATATATATTAGCTATGATATTATTCCCAAAAGCTAATTATTATTACCTTAAAAGCTCCGCAATCTTGCACCTTATTTTTCAATACCATATTCTTTAACAATTTGAACTAATCCTTTGTTTAGATAAATTCTTTCTCTTCCTATCTTAACAGATATTAAAAAGCCTGCTTCCTCAAGAGATGACAAATAGCTAGAAGCGGTCTTTCGCGAGACATCAAGCCCATCTTGGATATATGAGATCTTAGTATAAAACTCATAAAAGATTAAATCTACTAATTCCTTTGAATATATTTTGGGAAGTACTTCCTTAATCTGCTCAGCAGTATTCTCTAATAAAGTGTTTATTTCCTTTACCAATAGTAAAGTCTCTTCTGCTGTTTCCTCTATACCTTGTAATATAAACAATATCCAATCTTCCCATTTTCCCTTAACTGTTACTTCTTGAAGCAATCTATAATAAGCTAATTTATTTCTAATGATATATTTACTCAAGTATAAAATAGGACTATCTAAGAGTTCTTTAAGTACCAAATATAAGATATTTATTATTCTTCCTGTTCTTCCATTACCATCGTAAAATGGATGAATAGCTTCAAATTGATAATGGATTACAGCGAGTTTGACAAGAGGATCAATATTGTCATAATCATCGCTAATATATTTTTCTAGATTAGATAAAAGATTAAGAATCTCTTGTTCTCCACTAGGTGGAGTATATATCACCTCTCCTGTAACATCATTTCTTAATACTGTTCCTGGTAACTTTCTAATACCTGCTCGATTAGATTCAACTAATTGCTGAATCTCTATCATCATATTAGTTGATAGAAATCCTTTTTCTTTTACCAATCTATATCCGTGCCAAAGAGCAGTTCTATAATTAGCAACTTCCTTGGAAGCAGGGTTATCATAATTTTCCCCACTCATTGCTTTGAATAGTTCATCATGAGTTGTTATAATATTTTCAACTTCCGAGCTGTCTTTAGCTTCGTTAATGGTTACAGCATTAATTAAAATATTCTTATTAGGAATCACATCTGCAAAACCTTTTAGCTCAGCTAAGGCCCTATGTGATCTTGTAAGTTGCTTCAATATTCGCTTTGTTTCTAATTCAACCTCTGGTGGTATTAGCTTAAGAGTATTACTCATAATTACCCATCTCCTATATAAATTATGTCTCCATTATATATGTAATCTCTTCCTATTACAAGAGAACATGGGTAATATATTTAATTTTTTACTCATGTTTTTTGGATGTGAGTAGTTTTTACCTATATGCATGCATATTATTAAGACAGGTAGACCATTTTCATTTAATTCTAATTTACACTTATTTATTACCTTAAAAGCTCCGCAATC
>JAAYTK010000074.1 GCA_012523775.1 Clostridiales bacterium
CATGAAAAACATTAACAGAATTTATTATTATGATATATTGTGTTTTTATAGTATAATAAAATAATTAAAGATAATACATCTCAGATAATTAGATGAATATATGGAGGATACATAAGATATGTATAAAAAATATAAACATAGATTAATTATTATTGCCATTATGGCAATACTTGCGATAGGCCTTTTACTAACCCTGCCAAGGCTTGATAATCAAATGGCAATGTCTGAAGAAACATCAGCCACAGATCATAGCAATGTTATAGCTAATAGCAATGTTATAGCTAATAGCAATGTTATAGCTATAAGAGAAAATGACGGGACAACCGAGAATATAACAATAGAAAACAATAAAAATTTTGACGTCTCCAATGATGTTACACCGGATGTTCCCGATCCCGTAACTGAAATTCCGACCGAGTCTGTCGGCGGTAAGCTAATCGTCATAGACGCAGGACATCAGGCTAAGGGGAATTATGAACAGGAGCCTATCGGCCCGGGTGCCAAAGATATGAAGGCTAAGGTTTCATCCGGAACAACCGGTGTAAGTACAGGGCTTAAGGAATATGAACTAAATCTTGCCGTATCCCTAAAATTAAAGGATGAGTTGATAAACAGAGGATATCAGGTAATTATGATTAGGGAGACTCATGATGTGGACATACCCAACTCCGAGAGGGCTGCCATAGCTAATGAGGCTAATGCAGACGCTTTCCTTCGAATCCATGCCAACGGAAGCGACAATCCGAAAGTGAACGGGGTTATGACAATATGCCAAACAAAATCCAATCCCTATAACAGCAGCCTTTATAAGGTGAATCGCAAATTGTCCGATAATATTTTAGAGAATATTGTAGCTCATACCAATGCTAATAATAAGGGTGTCTGGGAAACGGATACCATGAGCGGAATCAATTGGTGCAGCGTACCGGTAACTATTATTGAGATGGGTTATATGTCAAATAAGAAAGAGGACGAGCTTTTAGCCACAGACAGTTACCAGAATAAGATTGTCCTAGGTATTGCCGATGGACTGGATGAGTTTTTTCAGGACGAGCAAAGTACCAATTAGCATATAATAAAACTATTCAATCGGAGGTTATCATTCATGATATTGGGAGCATTAGAAGCCGGTGGAACTAAAATGGTTATGGCAGTCGGAAATAATGAAGGAAGGATTATCGAGAAAAAGACCATACCTACCGAGACTCCTTCAATTATCATGCCCAAAATTATAGATTTCTTTAAAGGCATGGGTGTCGATGCTTTGGGAATCGGTTCGTTCGGACCGATTGATTTAGATAGGAGTTCAGAAACCTATGGTTATATCACGACTACACCTAAGGTGAGTTGGACGAACTATGATTTAGCCGGTACTCTTAAGAGGGCACTTAATATACCCGTCGGTTTTGATACTGATGTAAATGCTGCTGCCCTTGGTGAAGCAATATGGGGATGTCTTAAGGGTCTTTCCACAGGAATTTATATAACAATCGGAACGGGAATCGGTGTAGGTATATATGTTAATGGAGGCCTTCTACATGGCATGCTGCACCCGGAAGGAGGACATATATTATTAAACAGGCATCCAATGGACAGCTTCGAGGGTGTATGTCCTTATCATAGGAATTGCTTCGAAGGTCTTGCATCCGGTCCCTCTATTGAAAAGCGTTGGAATAAGAAGCCCTATGAGCTAAAGGAACGTCCTGAAGTTTGGGAATTAGAGGCGTATTATATCGCACAAGGGCTGGTTAATTTTATACTAACACTGTCTCCGCAAAGAATTGTTTTAGGGGGTGGAGTTATGAACCAAGAGCAGCTCTTTCCTCTAATAAGAAAGCAGGTAGCCGAATTATTAAACGGATACATAAAGACCCCACAGATTGATGACCTTGACAATTATATCGTTCCCACAGCATTACAGGGTGATCAGGGAATTCTGGGCTGCTTTGAGCTTGCCAGGCTGGAGAAACACTTTTAAAATAATTAAATTATTGTACATATAATTGAGAACAACAATATATGAATAGCATTTTTTATTAAAAAAGAGACTGTTCCGAAACAGATGACGGTGTCCGTCACTGTTTTTAAACAGTCTCTTCGTTAATTATTTATATTAGTTAGCTAATATTAATTACTTATTGTTAAGCACCGCCTGTGCTGCCGCCAATCTTGCGATAGGTACTCTAAACGGTGAGCAGGATACATAGTCTAATCCTACATTATGGCAGAACTCGATGGTGGAAGGATCTCCGCCATGCTCGCCACAGATACCAAGCTTAAGATTAGGCTTCGTAGCACGACCCTTTTCTGCTGCCATCTTAACTAACTGACCAACACCACTCTGGTCAAGTCTGGCAAAAGGATCGGACTCATAGATCTTTGTCTTATAGTAAGAATCTAAGAACTTGCCTGCGTCGTCACGGGAGAAACCAAAGGTCATCTGTGTCAGATCGTTTGTACCGAAGGAGAAGAAATCAGCTTCTTCAGCAATCTCGTCAGCCAATAAGCATGCACGAGGGATTTCAATCATTGTGCCTACATGGTACTCGATATCGGAACCCATTTCCTTCTTAACAGCTTCTGCAGTTTCAACCACAACATCCTTTACATATTGCAGCTCTTTTCTCTCGCCTACAAGCGGAATCATGATTTCAGGAACTATGTTATAGCCCTTTTCATTCTTAACTTCGATTGCTGCTTCCATAACGGCCCTGGTCTGCATCTTTGCGATTTCAGGATAGGTTACAGCCAAACGACAGCCTCTGTGACCCATCATAGGGTTGAATTCATGTAATTCATCACAGGTAGCCTTAACTTCTTCTACAGTAAGACCCATATCCTTTGCTAATTCAGCAATATCCTTAGGATCTGTAGGAACGAACTCATGTAACGGCGGATCTAAGAAACGGATTGTAACCGGTCTATCCTGCATGACCTCGTATATTCCCTTGAAGTCGTTCTTCTGATAAGGAATCAATTCATTCAGAGCTGCCTCTCTGGCCTCTACAGTCTTACTAAGAATCATCTTTCTAATCTTAGGAATTCTCTCAGGCTCGAAGAACATATGCTCTGTTCTGGTAAGACCAATACCCTCTGCTCCAAACTTAATTGCATTGGCAGCATCTGTAGGTGTATCAGCATTAGTTCTGACCTTAAGGGTTCTGATCTCATCAGCCCACTTCATTATTCTTTCGAAGTTACCACTGATGGAAGCCTCAACAGTCTTTATATCACCAAGATAAATATTACCAGTAGAACCGTCTAGGGAGATATAATCTCCTTCCTTTATTGTATGACCGCCTAATGTAAAGTATTTTTCTTCTTCGTTAATCTTAATCTCACCACATCCTGATACACAACAGGTACCCATACCACGGGCAACTACTGCAGCGTGAGAGGTCATACCTCCGCGTACTGTAAGAATACCCTTGGATGCATGCATACCTTCGATATCTTCAGGTGAAGTCTCAAGACGAACAAGTATAACTCTGTTGCCTTCTTCATTAGCCTTAACAGCATCTTCAGCGGTAAAGTATACTCTACCTGCTGCCGCACCAGGTGATGCAGGTAGCGCACTGCCAATTGGCTTTGAAGCTTTTAATGCATCCGCATCAAAAGTAGGATGAAGCAGCTGATCTAAGGATTTAGCATCGATTCTCTTAATTGCTTCCTCCTTTGTAATCATACCCTCATCAACTAAATCACAAGCTATCTTAAGAGCGGCATGAGCAGTTCTCTTTCCGCTTCTGGTCTGTAAGATATAAAGCTTTCTGTCTTCAATAGTAAATTCCATATCCTGCATATCCTTGTAATGGCCCTCAAGGAGATGAGCTATTCTCATGAACTCTTTATATGCTTCAGGCATATCCTCTTCGAGCTGAGAAATAGGATTAGGAGTTCTTATACCTGCAACAACGTCCTCACCCTGTGCATTGATTAAATATTCACCATATATCTTAGCCTCACCGGTGGATGGATTACGGGTAAATGCAACTCCTGTACCTGATGTGTCTCCCAGGTTACCGAATACCATTGCCTGAACGTTAACTGCTGTTCCCCAATCACCGGGGATATCATTCATTCTTCTGTAGTAGATAGCACGGGGATTGTCCCATGAACGGAATACCGCTGTTACAGCTTCAATAAGCTGTTGCTCCGGATCCTGAGGGAAATCACTTCCCAACTCTTTCTTATATAAAGCCTTGAACTGAGCTATGACTTCCTTTAAATCATCTGCAGTCATATCACTGTCAGTCTTATAACCCTTCTTTTCCTTGATTTCGTCCAACACTCTTTCGAAATCGGATTTCGGTATCTCCATAACAACGTCGGAGAACATCTGAATGAATCTCCTATAAGAGTCATATGCAAATCTAGGATTGCCGGTCTTTTTTGCAAATCCTTCAACAACTGCGTCTGTTAAGCCAAGGTTAAGAATAGTGTCCATCATACCTGGCATAGATGCTCTTGCTCCTGAACGAACTGAAACAAGTAGGGGGTTTTCTGTATCTCCGAACTTCTTTCCTTCTGTCTCTTCAAGCTTTCTTAAAGCATCAAATATCTGGTCCTTGATTTCTTTCTGTATAGTCTTACCGCTTTTATAGTAATCTGTACAAGCTTCTGTAGTTACTATAAATCCCTGAGGAATAGGTAGCCCAAGATTAGTCATCTCTGCTAAGTTGGCACCTTTTCCGCCAAGAAGGTTTCTCATATCAGCTTTGCCTTCTTTAAACAAATAAACCCATTTTGTCATATTGTAGCCTCCTAAATATTTTTTTGTATTCATAATCCGTATATTGCATACTAAATCTGTATTCTTGACACGGATACGTATGTTGTGTTTTTCCTACTTTTTGAGTCCAAATTGCATTATAGCATAGTTCATGTAAATTAGGGAAGTACTTTTTCTAAAATCTGAACTTATTCTCAAAATATGTCTTAAGATCTGTTATTTTAATTCTTTCTTGTTCCATTGTGTCTCTGTCCCGTACGGTAACACAGCCATCGTTTTCGGATTCAAAGTCATATGTGATGCAGAACGGCGTTCCTATTTCATCCTGTCTGCGATATCTCTTTCCAATATTACCTCTGTCATCATATTCGCAATTATAATATTTACATAATTCCAGATAAATCTTCTCAGCCGGTTCAGCCAGTTTTTTAGAAAGAGGAAGAACACCAATCTTTACCGGTGCTATGGCCGGATGAAAATGAAGGACTGTCCGAACATCACCATCAGGAAGCACTTCCTCATCATAGGCAGAGCATAAGAATGCCAGAGTAACACGGTCGGCACCAAGTGAGGGCTCTACCACATAAGGAATATACTTAATCTTTTTCTCATCATCAAAATAACTCATGTCCTCCTTGGATACGTTTTGATGCTGAGTCAGGTCGTAGTCGGTACGGTCTGCTATACCCCATAGCTCACCCCAACCGAAGGGGAATAAGAATTCAATATCCGTGGTTGCCTTACTATAGAAGGAAAGCTCCGCAGGATCATGGTCTCTTACTCTTAGCTCCTCTTCCTTAATCCCAAGATTCTTGAGCCAGTCTATGCAAAACTGCTTCCAATATGCAAACCACTCTAAATCCGTACCTGGCTCACAAAAGAACTCCAGCTCCATCTGTTCAAATTCTCTTATACGAAAGATAAAGTTACCCGGTGTAATCTCGTTACGGAAGGCCTTTCCTATCTGACCTATTCCAAACGGTATCTTCTTTCGGGAGGTCCTTTGAACATTCTTGAAATTAACGAATATACCCTGTGCTGTCTCAGGTCTTAAGTAAACTACGTTTTTAGAATCCTCGGTTACTCCCTGGAAGGTCTTAAACATTAAATTAAAATACCGTATATCAGTGAAGTTATGCTTACCGCAGGTAGGGCAAGCGATCTTATTGTCCTCAATATATTTTTTCATATCATCATGGGACCATGCATCGATAGAGGTTTCCGGGGTAATTCCCTGCTCACTCGTATAATCCTCAATGATTTTGTCTGCACGGAAACGTTCATGGCACTCCTTACAGTCCATTAACGGATCAGAAAATCCCTTCAAATGACCTGAGGCTTCCCATGTCTGAGTGTTCATTATAATAGCGCTGTCAATACCGACATTATAAGGGTTTTCCTGTATAAACTTCTGCCACCAAGCTTTTTTAACATTATTCTTAAGCTCTACTCCCAAATTGCCATAATCCCAGGAGTTGGCCAAACCTCCGTATATCTCTGATCCCGGATATACAAATCCCCTTGCTTTTGCTAAAGCCACTATTTTTTCCATTGTCTTTTCCATACTTACCTCACAATCTGTCGTAATTTGCGACTTTTATTCTATGAATTAAGCAACCCTTATGGCCTAAAAATTATTACAGCCATGTCCTCACTGTTGCTACTTACCTTGTTTTCATCTATATATTTCGCATTGTCACTGTAGAATTTTATTTTACCCTCAACTATTACCTCATAGGGCTCATAAATTACCAGTACCTTGTTCTTATCATTCTTCATGGCAACATCTTTATCAACCATTATGTCTTTTTTGGCATCCACGTAACTCGTGGGAAGCTCCAGTGCTACATTCTCTGTGTCTGCACTAAAATAAGCCGCCGGCATGTTATTAAAGGCACTATAATGAGCCATCTTGGTATACTTTAATATCAGTACTGCCTTACCGTTCTTTAGTTCAAGCTCCTCAATCGTTACCTCCTCGCTGCCAACCTTATTGTTATATGCATTAACTTCTTTTGTAACAAATTCATTTAACTCTGAAAGATTATAATAGCTTTTATCAAAATCCTCAACGATGGCTACATACATACTGCCGTTTCGTTTTATAAGCATTGTATCGTTTATAATATCATCAGAAGTAATAAAGATTTCTTCCTTGCGACATCCTGCCAGCATCAGAATACTAAGTATTAATATAATACATATTAGCGTTCTTTTCATACTCATCCCTCCATAGCACCAATTGAGTTCATATCATTTTAACCTTAAAGAAAAATAATTTCAACTCATAATTATAAAAACAGAATATTTTACATGATTTAATGTAGCAACTCTACTGATTTGAATTCATGATTTAAATAATGATCCAAATAACGTTTGACACAGGCCTTAAGCTCATCAAGTACCTCCTTACTGACTCTGAAGGTGTAGAGGTTAACCACATCCCTTGATATTATGTACTGCAGCGTATAAATTGAAGATGTACTTAATTTTACTGAGGCGTTATCATATGCCTGGCATTGTTCACATAACAGTCCTCCGTGATTTACAGAAAACACATAGTTGTCCTTCTTCTTTTGACACTTAACACATTCGAAAACCTGAGGGGCAACTCCGCTTAATGCCATGATTTTAAATTCAAAAACCAGACGTATCAGAGAAAGCTCTATTGTTTTCTTTGCTACAGCCCTCAATGTCTGGTACAGCAACTTTAATATTTCCTTCTCGTCATTATTTTCCTTGGTTATATAATCCACAAACTCACAGAAGTACAATCCATAATATACGCTGTCTATATCCTCACGAAGCTCCGAAAAATAATTGGAAATCTCTGCAGATGTAATATTATACGATGATTTTCCGGCAAATAGAGTAAACTCTCCAAATGAGAAAGGTTGACTGCATGCCAATAAAGCGCTATTGGGTCTCCTAGCGCCTTTGGCAAAAGCCGATATTTTCCCTAACTCTTTGGTTAATATAACTAAGCGTTTATCATAATCTCCAACCGGCATGGCTGATAGAACCATTCCCGTCACGATTGCTGATGCCGGCACGAAAACCACCTTCCTCTTTACTGTTTACCATATCTTCCATACTCTCTTCCCTGGTGCATGCGATGTAATTTAGATAATCATCAATCTTACCTGATTTGATAAAATCTCTCCAATAATCATAATTCTTCATAAATGAGCCCCCTAACCATAATAGATAGTATAATAAAATATCTATCATTTATTTTTCCCATCTAGTATCTTTCTAAACTGGTTAGAATATCCCATTTGTGTTTTTATGGTTATTATATCCATAATTTTTTAACAGAAAATCACTATCTCTCCAGTCCTTTTTTACCTTAACCCAAAGTTGTAGATTTACCTGACAGTCTAATAGGTTCTCGATTTCACTTCTGGCCTGGGAACCTATCTTTTTAAGCATTGAACCTCCCTTGCCGATAATAATTCCCTTGTGACTATCTCTCTCACAGATAATTGTTGCATGTATATCCATGATTCCTGTACGGGCCTCATCATTTGTCGGATTAACATCGTGTACCTGGTCTTCCCGCTCCTTCATCCTGTCAATACTGACAGCAATACCATGAGGTATTTCTTCCTGAAGGAATCTTAAGGCCTTTTCCCGAATAAGCTCTGCTACAATCTGTCTTTCGGGCTGATCCGTAATGGTTTCTTCATCATAATACTGTGGCCCAAACGGCAGATAATTAAATATTATCTTAACTAACTCCTTGGTGTTTTCTCCCTTAAGAGCCGAAACGGGTATGATTTCGGCAAAATTAAGAATATCCTTATATGCATTGATTATGGTTAATAGCTCACTTTTATTAACCATGTCGATCTTATTGATTACCAGAATAACCGGCGTTTTAACTTTCTTAAGCTTCTCGGCAATATGTCTTTCTCCTGCACCGATAAATGTACTGGGTTCAACCAGCCATAATATGACATCTACTTCCCCTAATGTTCTTTCGGCTACATTCACCATATACTGCCCGAGCTTATTTTTAGCCTTGTGGATTCCGGGAGTATCGATAAAAATTATCTGACCTCTTTCGTCGGTAAAAACAGTCTGTATCCTGTTTCTGGTTGTTTGCGGTTTATTGGATGTTATGGCAATCTTTTGTCCAATAAGATGATTCATCAGGGTGGATTTACCGACATTAGGTCTACCGATTAATGTAACAAACCCTGATTTTTTCTTGTTCTCGTACATAATCTCCTCATTTCCTGTATATTAACAAAATTAGTTTTATTATATCTACATTAAGTTCTTAACTTCCTTGAACAGATCTCTGTCCTCTTCAATCTTATTCTCATTTCCAATAACACAGATATTGCCCTCATTAAGAACTGACCGAATCAGGCCATGCAGAGCGCGGATATCTTCTTGAGTCACATTTATAATTTCCTCCCTTTCCCGCTTCAGGTCCTCGTAGGTTATGCCTGCCAAAAACATACTTAATGACCTGGCACCCACTGTTTGAGGAGTCAGGGGAATATCAAGGGTACTGATGGTGCTTATTATGCTCTTTGTTATATCCCTGTCATTCGCCACATAATGCTTAATAAATTCGGGAATATTCTCGTATGTCTCATTAGTGCTTCTTAAACCCGGATCACGATAGGAGGTAAAATACACATCTCCGTCAACTCCGGAAAATCCACACATGCATCCATATGCTCCACCCTTTACTCTTACATTATGCCATAGATAATCATAGCTTAATATCGTACGAAGAACCTTTAGTGCACCGGTGTATTCATATCCGGCTTTAAAGTAATTACCGGCTCGTGCAACATACTGTACCTGCATGGCAGCCTTAAAGCCCTCGTTAAGGCATTTTGGTGCCAGAGGCATCCTGTCATAGCCAGCCAGTAGCCTTTCTGAAGCGCTTTTACGTATGACCTGAATGAATGAAGAATAGCTCTTCATACACATTTCATAGCCTCTTTTATCAGCCGTAACGCTTACCAAAAGCTTATCCTTAGTAAATATAAGTTCCATTAGCGTCTTAAGCTTAGATATAATTTCATCCTTCAGTTCCCCATAATTGGTACTTATATTCTCAAGGAACTGATAGAAGGATATTCCCTGAGTAGCCTCTTTAAACATACCATGCTTAGAATAATAGGACATGGCTCTTGTTACAGCTATCGAATGAGTAGAGGAAAGAAATATCATCTGCAACCTCGACTTCATTTCATCAATTATTTCCTTAAGCCTTTTATAGTCCTTAATCTGTGTATGATTAATAACCTCCTCGATAAGTCTGTATGCCTCAGGAAGCTTATCATACATAACCTTGGTTCGGATTTCATACATGGGCAAATAGTCACCGGTGTTGCTCTTAACCGAAAAGCTTATTACATTATGATCAATCCCTCCTGTATAGAGGTTGACTTCATTGGAGTACTCCAAATAACTGTAATTATCCGTATCCACATTTCCCACTACCAGTGATAATAGGGACAGATAAGGAATCAACTCCTTGGGTACGTCCTTAACATCAAACAAAAGCCTTAAATATACAATTTCATTGGTAAACACATCATGATGAATAACTCTGGTTCCATCTACATTCATCTCTTCATTATATAAAGGCTGCGGATCAGACCCGATATCGTCTCTCGTTAACATGGGGATCGAGTCTATCTCCTCCTGAGTGGATGGAGTCTCCTGATATAATTTTAAATTCTTGGTTTCCTCGACTATAGTCCTAAGCTCATCCCCTGAAAGGGTATCCTTATATGCAGAAAGACTTTCTTTCAGCTTCATCTCATTGATTCCGTTAAGTCCTGCCTTAGGCTTTAAGATAACAAGAGATTTATGGTTATTGTTCAGTAAATGGTCACTTATTAACTTCTCAAAATATCTGCTGCTTATATTCTGTCTCAGCTTTTCAAAAAGCACGCCATCCTTGAGATACTGAAACGGTTCATCATCATTATATATCCAGCTTCTCATAACTCTAAGACCATATACTAATCCCTTCGGTGTACTACCATAATCTGCTTCCCGATATTTGAATTCAAATAGATTTATTGCACCATTTAAGGTTCTTTCGTTTAATCCTTCATTCACAAGCTCAGATAAAGCATCGTGTATCACCGACAGGAACTTCTCTTTCCTGTCTTCTTCAGAATTCTTGGCTATTATAGATAACATGGGTTGAAGATTTTCAACACTCAGGTGGCTTAAGATATCCTTACCTATACCCGCATCCAATAAGGCCTGCTTTACAGGTGCACCGGGTATATCAAAAAGAATATAATCAAGTATCTGTAAACCCAGGATGAGTTCATTGGACGTCGAGCCGCCTACGGCTATATTCAGACTCAGGTAGGTGTTCTCCTCATGAACATCCTCTTCTCCCAATGAATAGTATGTGTCAACTTCCTTAAGAGCATCGAATCCTTTCTGGACTGTGATCTCCGAATCCACCTTCATATAATCAAAATGAGACAGATATTCCTTATCAAGCCATATAAGCCTTTCCTCAAAATCCATGTCACCATATAAGTATATATAGCTGTTTGACGGATGATAATAGGTTCTGTGAAATTCTAAAAATTCCTCATAAGAAAGCTCAGGTATATAATCCGGATCTCCGCCGGATTCCACCCCGTAGCATGTATCCTGAAAAAGTGTATTCTGGTTCATCCTTACAAGCTGTTGTTCAGGAGATGAGAAGACACCCTTCATTTCATTATAGACCACTCCGTTTATTTTTAGCTCATCAGCTTCATTTTCAAGAGAATAATGCCATGCCTCCTGATTAAAGATTTCCTTCCTGTTATATATTATGGGATATAATACTGCATCCATATATACATGCATCAGGTTTTTGAAATCCTGGTTGTTCTGACTGGCCACAGGATACACAGTCCTATCAGGATAGGTAGCGGCATTCAGATAGGTGTTCAGAGAACTACCGGCAAGCTCTACAAACGTGTTCTTTGCAGGAAAGTTTTTTGAGCCACATAAAACAGAATGCTCTATTATATGTGCCACACCGGTACTATCCTTTGGAGGTGTTCTAAACCCAATGCAAAATACCTTATTAGTATCTTCGTTTTTTATCAGAGCTAATCTTGCGCCTGACTTAATATGCACAAGATTTACTCCAAATCCATTTATATCATTCAATTTCTCCTCATGAACCAATCTGTACTGAGGCGGTAAATTTATCTTCATTGCTCTCCTCCATTTCAAACAATTCAGTTATAATAAGTATGGCAATTTCTAGTAATGGCTTATTCATAATAACATAAATTATTTTATTTGTCATTGTATATACTCTTAAATTTTAATAAACATAATAAGCCAAATTATCCTTAAAAACATTAAGAAAATATTACATTTTACAGCAAGGAACGTTTGACTTTTAGGTGGACTTGTGGTAAGTTTAGTCTATCATTACCGATTACGGTAAAACTAATTTTATTCATATTCTTAGGAGGCATTTTTTTATGAAAAAGGGTACAGTAAAATGGTTTAACGCAAAAAAGGGGTTTGGATTTATATCCGATGAAGAGGGTAACGATGTTTTCGTTCATTTCTCTGCACTACTTATGGATGGATTTAAGGTTCTTGAAGAAGGCGACAGCGTAGAGTTTGAAGTAGTCGAAGGAGAAAAAGGCCCTCAAGCTGCTAATGTAACAAAGTTATAATCAAGAATACTTAATGTAATTTTTATATATATGTCAACATATTTTAAAAGTTATATGTAGAATGGTTGTAACAGCAATAAAGCGATACGAATTACTAATAAGTAATTTATATCGCTTTTTATATTTTATATAAATATATGCAGACTCATATTGCAGCTTCTAGTGCTTGAAATGTCTCATTCCTGTAAATATCATGGCTATTCCGTACTCATTACATTTTTTTATGGAATCCTCATCCCTTATTGAGCCTCCCGGTTGAATAATAGCCGTAATTCCCGCCTGATGAGCGGCTTCCACGCAGTCATCAAAGGGGAAGAATGCATCTGAAGCAAGTACCGCTCCCTTTGTGGCATCCTCACTGATTAATTCAGCCGCATGCTCGATGGACTGCTTCGTTGCCCATACACGATTTACCTGTCCGGGGCCTATACCTACGGTCTGTAAATTCTTTGCAAGAGCTATTCCGTTAGATTTAACGAATTTAACAACTCTCCATGCAAAGAGAAGATCCTCCATTTCCTTATCAGTGGGAGCACGGTCTGTTACGACTCTTAGCTTATCTTCCTCCAGTAGCTTACTGTCAATTGTCTGAACGATAAGACCTCCGTTTACCTTCTTTAAGTCATATGCATTCTCATCCTGAGGCTTCTCTATGTCAGACAACTGCAATATCCTAACGTTCTTCTTAGTCTTAAGCAGCTTTAAGGCATCCTCATTATATGAGGGAGCCACTACCACCTCAAGGAATATATCATTCATTTCCTTTGCTATCTCGAGTGTTACCTCTTGATTTAATACAACTATACCACCAAAAATTGATACCTTGTCTGCCTCAAAGGCTTTCCTCCATGCATCGTATATATTATCGGCACTTCCTACTCCACAAGGATTTCCATGCTTACATGCTACAACCGTGGGCTTACTAAACTCCTTTAACAACTCGAGTGCTCCATTAGTATCATTAATGTTATTAAAGGATAATTCCTTACCGTTTAGCTGGTTGGCATCTGTGATGGCGCCTTTTCTTTTTCCTATCTCCCTATAAAATGCCGCGGCTTGATGAGGGTTCTCGCCATATCTCATATCCTGAACCTTTTCAAAGGTCATAGTCAGTGTCTCAGGTAAAGAATTGTCATTTCTCTCATTCTTAAGATAATCCGCTATTAAAGCATCATATGCTGAGGTATGCATAAATACCTTATGCATCAGATAGAACTTAGTGTCTATGGTTACCTCTTTGTACTCCTTAAGCTCAGATAGTACTCTGTCATAATCCCGAGGATCAACAACCACCGCCACATCCTGATAATTCTTAGCTGCGGAGCGTAGCATGGTTGGGCCTCCTATATCTATATTCTCCACTGCTTCTGCTCTGGTAACACCATCCTTAAGTATGGTGGCCTTGAATGGGTAAAGATTAACGATAACAAGGTCAATCGGTTCTATATTAAGGTCAGCAAGCTGTTTCATGTGGGAAGGATTGCTTCTCATGGCCAGTAATCCTGCATGTATCACAGGATGCAAGGTCTTTACACGGCCATCCAAGCATTCGGGAAATCCCGTGAGCTCCGACACCTCTATTGCCGGAATATTGGCTTCCTTAAGCTTCTTATAGGTTCCGCCTGTAGAAATAATCTCAATTCCAAGGGATACAAGCTCCTTGGCAAATTCTACAATACCACTCTTATCCGATACACTGATTAATGCTCTCATGCCTACACTCCTTTTTATTTTCTATAAAAATATTAACCCACTTGGAATTGAAATACAATTCATAATTTCTAATCATTCTTATTATGTCTGCTTATCATTAGCATTGGTTATCAGTTGCAAACAAACTGAAAGTATACTATAATTCCTATGAAATTGAACGGAGGGAGAAGGCTATGAGAAAATTTAGGCGTTTCAAAATAACTGACTTTTTAATCGGTATCGTTTTTACCCTTCTATTTATATCACTCGGGGTAATCTTTACCGTTAATTTCAGGCCTCTATATTATATGGATGTAAAATTGCTGAATATACCCGAATCCTCAGGATACTCAAGGGAAGAAATTATCGAAAACTATAATGCATTGATAGATTACTCATCACCATTTTATAAAGGTGATCTTTCCTTCCCGACACTAGATGCATCCCCATCGGGACTACAGCATTTTAAAGAGGTTAAGGATATTTTTATAGCTTTCTATGTTCTCGGAGCCGCTACCTTAATCACTGCTGTGATAATTATTATCTACAAATCCAAGAAGGGTAATTATAGTTATTTAGCCGTATCCTCTTTGACCGCGGTTATACTGCCGGTATTAGTCGGAATCCTGCTGGCCTTAGACTTTGATGCTTCATTTAGGATATTCCATAAGATATTTTTCAACAACGATTATTGGATTTTTGATCCGAGTACCGATCCGGTAATTAATATCCTACCTGCCACCTTTTTCTTGCATTGTGCTATTCTGATCATTGCATTTATTCTGGTAAGCAGTTTGATAACATACCTGATATATCTGTATCACAAACGACGCTCAGGAATCAGGTATCGCAAAAATCCCGGTATTAAGATATAATTATTATTTGAATTACGGTTAATTCATATTATAATTAATAAATAATATACACAAGCTTTTAGATAGCTAAATATATATAAGGATGGAGAAATAAAATGAGAAAAACGAAGATTATATGCACTCTTGGTCCGTCGACCGATAACGATGATATCCTGAAGGAAATGATACGATTGGGAATGGATGTTGCGAGATTTAACTTTTCCCACGGCGACCATAATGAGCATTTAGGTAGATTGAGAAAGATTGAACAGTTCCGAGACGAATTGAAGATTCCTGTGGCTACGCTAATGGATACCAAGGGACCCGAGATACGTATTGGAACATTTAAGGATGATCAAAAAATAAAGCTTAAGACAGGACAGCAGTTTATTTTAACCACACGGGATGTGGAGGGGGATGAGACACAGGTTTCGGTCAGCTACCCCAATCTGGTTTATGATGTGGACCCCGGTTCAAAGATTTTAATTGATGACGGACTTATTGAGATGACCGTCACCGAAGTAACTGCTACGGATATAATCTGCAGGGTCAAGAACAACGGAGTAATCTCAAATAGGAAAGGAGTCAATGTCCCCGGTGCGCATCTGTCAATGCCATATTTAAGCGAAAGGGACCGTTCGGATATACTGTTTGCAATAGAGCATAAATTTGATTTTATAGCCGCATCATTTGTGCGAACGGCAGAAGATGTTCTGGAAATAAGAAAAATGCTTAATAAGCATCAGTCTCAGACTAAATTAATAGCTAAAATCGAGAATTTACAGGGTGTCAATAATATCGATGAAATTATTGAGGTATCAGACGGCATTATGATTGCCAGGGGCGACATGGGCGTAGAAATCCCCTTCGAAGAATTGCCTGCACTCCAAAAGATAATTATAAAGAAAGTATATAACAGCGGTAAACAGGTTATAACGGCTACACAGATGCTTGATTCCATGTTAAAGAATCCCAGACCTACTCGGGCTGAGATTACAGACGTGGCCAATGCCATATATGACGGTACCAGTGCCATTATGCTCTCAGGGGAGACCGCCGCCGGAGATTATCCTTTGGAATCCCTACGTACTATGATAAAGATTACTATACGAACGGAATCAGATATCGATTACGAGAAAAGATTTATTCAACGGGAGCATATTGATGAATTGGATGTAACAAACGCCATATCCCGTGCTACCGTCACAATCGCCCATGACCTTAAGGCTAAAATGATTGTAACAGTCACTACATCAGGCAAGACTGCCCGTATGATTTCACGTTTTCGTCCAAAATGTCATATAATGGGGTGTACGACAGACCCTGTCGTATGCAGACAATTGAATATGGCTTGGGGTATCAAACCACTCCTTATTGCAGTTGAACATGATACCTTCGAACTATTTGACCATGCACTGGAGGCCGTAGTAAATGCCGGTTATATGAAGGATGGAGACCTTGCGGTTATGACAGCGGGTGTTCCTCTCGGAATTACAGGCTCTACCAATATGATAAAGGTACAGACTGCCGGACAGATTGAATAAGGGGGAGTCCACAAATGAAGAAAACAGATTATATCAAATGGGATGAATATTTTATGGGAATAGCTCTTTTGTCCACCGAGCGCAGTAAGGACCCCAACACAAGCGTAGGGGCATGTATAGTCAGTGAGGACAATAAGATTCTGTCTGTCGGCTATAACGGTATGCCTATTGGATGCTCCGATGATGATTTTCCATGGAGTAGAGAAGGAGAACCTCTGGATACCAAATATCTGTATGTCTGTCATGCCGAGCTTAATGCGATATTAAATTATACGGGAAATAATATTAAAGGGGCAAAAATCTACACCACCTTATTTCCCTGTAATGAATGTACGAAAGCCATTATACAGAAGGGCATTAAAGAAATAATATATAAGAGTGATAAATATGCCGATAGTGATACGGTAATAGCATCAAAAAAGATGTTGGATGCGGCAGGCGTAGCCTATAGGCAGTATAAACCAATAGGCAGAGACATCACTCTATCACTTTAAGAATATTTACTTCACAATTATAAAAACCACCTTCCTGATAAGAATAATAATTATTTCTTACCATGAAGGTGGTTTTTTACCTGAGATACATACTATTTAATACTGCCTAAATATGACTCTTAATATATTTTCAACCGTAACTTTATTCTTATTCTTCTACACTGTAGTTTGGAGCTTCCTTGGTTATATGGATATCATGAGGATGGCTCTCTCTTAATGATGCGGCTGTTATCTTCACGAATTTACTTGTTCTTTGCAGCGTCTCTATATCACCGGCTCCGCAGTAACCCATACCTGCTCTTAAGCCTCCGATTAACTGGAATACGGTATCCTCTACAGTTCCCTTATAAGCAACACGGCCTTCTACTCCTTCGGGTACAAGCTTCTTGGCATCTGTTTGGAAATAACGGTCGCTGCTGCCCTTTTCCATAGCTGCTATGGATCCCATACCACGATAAACCTTGTATTTTCTTCCCTGATACAGTTCATATGTTCCGGGACTCTCATCACAGCCTGCAAAGATACTTCCCATCATACATACATTAGCTCCGGCTGCAAGAGCCTTCGTAATGTCTCCTGAATATTTTATTCCTCCGTCCGCTATAACCGGAATTCCATACTCCTTAGCCACTTCGTATGCATTCATAATGGCTGTAATCTGAGGTACGCCAATACCCGCTATAACTCTTGTGGTACATATTGAACCGGGTCCTATTCCAACTTTTACACAGTCTACTCCGGCTTCGATTAAATCCTTTGTTGCTTCACCGGTTGCTACATTTCCTGCAATTATCTGTATATCCGGAAATGCATCCCTTACCATCTTAACAACACGAATTACGTTGGCGGAGTGACCATGGGCGGTATCTATGACTATGACATCCACCTTAGCCCTGATTAGTGCCTCCACACGATCCATAATATTGCTTGTTATTCCAACCGCCGCTCCGCATAGCAGTCTTCCCTGTTCGTCCTTTGCGGAGAGAGGATACTTTATCTGCTTTTCAATATCCTTAATTGTAATTAGGCCCTTTAGATTCCCATCATTATCTACAATAGGAAGCTTTTCTTTTCTGGCAGCTCTAAGAATTCGTTTAGCTTCATCCAGGGTAATTCCTTCCTTTGCAGTAATTAAACCCTCTGAAGTCATCGATTCCTTTATCTTCTTGCTAAAATCCTCTTCAAATTTTAAATCTCGGTTAGTTATTATCCCGACCAGCTTCTTACCCACAGTAATCGGCACTCCGGATATTCTATACTTTGCCATTAGCTCATTAGCATCATACAAGGTGTGATCAGGAGATAAATAAAAAGGGTCTGTTATTACTCCATGCTCAGACCGTTTTACCTTATCCACTTCTTCTGCCTGTTCTTCGATTGACATATTCTTGTGAATTACGCCAATTCCTCCCTGCCTTGCCATAGCAATAGCCATACGATTCTCTGTTACAGTATCCATACCCGCACTCATTAAAGGTATGTTTAACTTGATTTTTTTAGTCAGCCTAGTCGATAAATCAACTTGATTCGGTAACACCTCTGAATAAGAAGGTACCAGTAACACATCATCAAATGTTATTCCTTCGCCAATTATTTGACTCATTGTTATCTCCTCGCTTTCTTTTTGTAGATGTGATGGTTTACAATTACAAATAAGGTTCCTAAATATTTTTAAAAGTATATCTAATTATTTTAGTATTGTCAACATCAATACTAAAAAGAAGTTGTCGCATACTCACAACAACTTCATTTCTAACAATTTATTTAATACGTGGTTATTTTCCTGGGACTTTTCTGCTTAATCATGTTAACCATTTTTTCGCTCGGCTCGAATAGAATTTTTACTTTACTGTTTTCAACACTGGCAATAATAACATATGGCTTACTGTCCTTACTGCGGGAAGAAAAGTCCTTCTTTTCCAACTGAATATGATTATAGCTATCTAAGGCAGCAGAATTAATCGGAGCCATTATTTCAACCTGATCAAAGTCAATTCTAAGCATGGTCTTACGCTTTGAATTACCGGTTATTCTGTCAAAATCAATCTGACCGTCTACAAACACATATTCATACTCTACACTTAATTTAGGAAAGAAGAAAAATACCAGAACTATAATAACTACTCCCAGATAACCAAAGAGCTGACCAAATAATATCAAAAACAGGCCCAATAGTACGCCTATAAGCATTAATGCTTTTAGAGCCATGGAGGCCGCTGTATCCTTTCTCTTAACTCCCGCTTCCGCATATAGCTGATTCATCTTAACACCCGTACCTTTCACATGAATTATTTATAATTATAATACTTATCTGACCTCAACTGTCCAATTATAGATATCGGGGATTTCTCCAAGCTGAATTCCTGTAAGGTTATCATAAAGTCTTTGACTTAACTCACCGATACCCCCATCCTTAATCTGCATAACATCATCCTCCCAACGAAGATGTCCGACAGGTGATATTACTGCTGCCGTACCGGTACCAAATACCTCTTCAAGAGTTCCGTTCTTATGAGCATCACTTATCTCATCAATCGAAACCTTTCGCTCCTCGACCTTAATTCCCCACTCATTACAGAGTCTGATAACAGAGTCTCTGGTAACTCCCGGCAGTATGCTTCCGTTCAACTCCGGTGTAACCACTACCCCGTTTATTTTAAAGAATATGTTCATTGCTCCGACTTCTTCGATATATTTCCTGTGAACACCGTCCAGCCATAATACCTGCGAGTATCCTTCTTCATGGGCCTTTACCTGTGCTTTTAAAGATGCCACATAGTTGCCACCGGCCTTGGCCTCACCTATACCACCCTTGACTGCCCTGACGTATTCATCCTCTATCCAAATCTTAACGGGATTAAGCCCTTCCGGATAATAAGGACCTACAGGTGACAAAATAATCATAAACATATAGGTTAGAGAAGGTCTTACTCCTAAGAAAGGAGAAGTCGCAATCATAAAAGGCCTTATATATAGAGACGTTCCCTCCCTTGTGGGAATCCATGCCTTATCGATATTAACCAACTCTTTAATTGCTTGGACAAAGTCATCCTCGGGAATTTCGGGCATACATAATCTCTTACAGGTTCTGTTAGTACGCTTTGCGTTCATATCGGGACGGAATAATAATATTCTTCCATCCTTTGCTTTATAAGCCTTTAAACCCTCAAACATTTCCTGAGCATAATGAAATACCATGGCGGATGGCTCCAAGCTTATGGGTTGATACGGAATTATTCTCGCATCATACCAGCCCTTTCCGTCTTTATAATCCATAATAAACATATGATCCGTAAATATTTTTCCGAATACTAATGGATTATCCTCTCCCGGCAATTCCTTCGGTCTATTAGTCCTTTCGATTCTGATGTCTAGCATTAATAACCCTTCTTTCCTAATTGATATCCTGATTTATACCAGTCGGTCATTCCGATTATTGGTTTTTACTATAATATTCCTTTTTTATATATTTTTCAAGCTTATTAATATTATTTTTTTCTTTCGTACCTGCAGAAGGTATAAATCAAGTCATGATAGGTCTGTTCATCAGACTCCTCCGTTAAAGTCCAGTCATCCATCTCGTCCAGATTTGGAAAATATGTATCAGCCATATAGGCATAGTCAATCTTCGTTACATAAGCGGTATCACAAAGGCGAAGCATCTGACGATATATGCTCTCTCCACCGATTATATATATATCTTCGCTTTTATAATCCTTTACCACTTCCAAAGCCTTCTCAATACTGTTAACTACGGCTGCATCCTTGACACTATATTCGGGATTCGATGTTATAACCACATTAAGGCGGTCCTTTAACGGGACCCCTCCGGGAAAGCTCTCCAAAGTCTTTCTTCCCATGATGACTGCTTTATGTATGGTTTCTTTGCGAAAGAAACGCTGATCTGCCGGTATTCGAACCAGAAGCTTATTCTGGTATCCGATAGCCCAGTTTTTGTCTACAGCAACGATAAGATTCATATAATTCACCTCTTCTAATTGTCTAAATTGCTACCGGTATATTCTCAACCTTTGGACCGTACTTATAATTTCGTAATTCAAAGTCCTCAACCTTAAACTGATAAAAATCTTTAATATCGGGATTCATATAAAATTCAGGTGCATCATAAGTAGGACGTGTTATCAATTCCTCAATTATGGGAATATGTCTGTCATAGATATGAGCATCTGCTATAACATGTACCAACTCTCCCACCTGAAAATCACAAACCTGTGCCAGCATATGAACCAACACAGCATACTGACATACATTCCAGTTGTTTGCCGCAAGAATATCATTTGACCTTTGATTCAGAATCGCATTTAATGTCAGCTTATCGCTGTCAGGCTTTTTTGTAACATTAAAAGTGACACTATAGGCACAGGGATATAGATTCATCTCATGAAGGTCCTGATGTACATATAGGTTAGTTATTATCCTTCTGCTATAGGGATTATTCTTTAAGTCATAAATAACACGGTCGACCTGGTCCATATAGCCCTCTTTATATTTATGTTTTACACCCATCTGATAACCATATGCTTTGCCGATAGAGCCACTCACATCAGCCCAGCTGTCCCATATATGGCTTCTTAATTCATTAACATTATTAGATTTCTTCTGCCAGATCCATAGCAGCTCATCAATACAATATTTAAAGGCCAGTCTTCGCAGAGTTAACGCCGGAAATTCCTTAGATAAATCATAACGATTAACGACTCCAAACTTCTTAATCGTATAAGCATAGGTACCGTCATCCCATTTTGGCCTAACCTTTTCTCCCTCGGTGCTTGTGCCATTCTCCAATATGTCCTTACACATATTTATAAAAATATTATCAGCTAAGCTCATATGATTTCCTCCGACCATTTATATTGATTATTATTGTACAACACATGACTAAATGAGGCAAGGCTTTTAACAACACAAAAGCCACATGCAGTTACGATTGACCCGTACCACATGTGGCTCATTTCTTATAGTTATCAATTTACAGACTAACCAGCTGTTCCTCAACAAATTTCTTAATGTTTGAAGCATTTACATATTTATTGACCACTCCATCCCTAATATCCAGTAGGGTGGGTGCCTGTAATATGCTGTATTCCGTTGCAAGATCTGCGTTTTCTTCTGCATCTACCAGTGTATATGGTAATCCCTTCAGATACTCCTTGGCAAGGTTACAATTAGGACAGGTTTTTGTCGTAAACAAATATAATCCGTCACTTAATCCGAAAAACTCTGATTTTCTTTGGCTTTCACTGGTAACGCCCGTGCTAACAGACATCTGTCTTGAGTTTTCTATTTCATATAACTTTCTGTTCTTATATTCTTGGGCTTTTCCTTCGTTCCAATTCTGTACAGGACGATAATAGCCTGTAATACGACTGTATACCTCAGCCCTACCGCCGCACTCCGGACATACAAAATGCTCTCCCTCTAAATATCCATGGGTGCTGCATACTGAATATGTCGGCGACAGGGTATAATACGGCAGCCTGTAATTTTCGGCTATAGTCCTAACCAACTTGGCGGCAGCCTGCCAATCAGGAAGCTTCTCACCAAGGAATGAATGGAATACGGTTCCTGATGTATACAAGGTCTGAAGCTCATCCTGAATATCAAGGGCCTCAAATATATCCTCAGTATAACCTACAGGAAGATGCGAGCTATTGGTGTAATACGGGGTATCACCCGGCTTTCCTGCCGTCTTTATATCCGGATAACGCTCTCTGTCATGCTTAGCAAGACGATAACTGGTGGACTCAGCAGGAGTTGCCTCCAGATTATACAAGTCACCATACTCTTCCTGATAATCGGATAAGCGTTCACGCATATGATTCAGTACCTTTATACTAAAGTTCAGGGTGTCTGTATCAGTCATGTCTTTACCAAGCCATTTGGCATTAAGACCAACCTCATTCATACCAACAAGTCCAATCGTTGAGAAATGGTTCTCAAAGGTGCCAAGATAACGTCTGGTATAAGGATACAGACCCTCTTTCATAAGCTTTGTAATAACATCTCTTTTAACCTTCAGCGAACGGGCGGAAATATCCATCATTCTGTTAAGACGATTAAAGAATTCCTCTTCATTTGCAGATAGATATGCGATTCTCGGCATGTTAATCGTAACAACGCCTACTGAACCGGTACTTTCTCCGGATCCAAAATATCCACCGCTCTTTTTCCTTAATTCACGCAAATCAAGACGAAGTCTGCAGCACATGGAACGGACGTCACTGGGCTCCATATCGCTATTGATATAGTTGGAGAAATACGGCGTTCCGTACTTTGCTGTCATCTCGAACAGCAAGCGGTTATTCTCAGTTTCTGACCAGTCAAAATCCTTAGTAATAGAATATGTGGGGATAGGATACTGGAATCCTCTGCCGTTAGCATCACCTTCGATCATTATTTCGATGAAGGCCTTATTCACCATATCCATTTCCTTCTTACAATCCTTATATTTGAAATCCATCTCCTTACCACCGACAATACATGGAAGCTCAGCTAAATCTTCCGGTACTGTCCAGTCTAAAGTAATATTCGAAAACGGAGCCTGAGTACCCCAGCGACTCGGCGTATTAACGCCGTATACAAAGGATTGTATACACTGCTTTACTTCTTTATAGGTAAGCTTATCTACCTTTACAAAGGGAGCCAAATATGTATCGAATGAGGAAAAAGCCTGTGCCCCTGCCCACTCGTTCTGCATAATACCGAGGAAATTGACCATTTGGTTACATAGAGTAGACAAGTGACTTGCCGGAGACGATGTAATCTTTCCGGGTATGCCTCCCAAACCCTCTTTTATAAGCTGCTTTAATGACCAACCTGCACAGTAGCCTGTAAGCATTGACAGGTCATGAATATGTATATCTGCGTTGCGATGAGCATTTGCTATCTCCTCATCATATATTTCAGACAGCCAATAATTAGCCGTTACTTTTCCAGAGTTATGTAAAATCAAACCACCCACAGAATATGTAACTGTAGAATTTTCCTTGACTCTCCAATCTTCCTCTTTAACATAGCTGTTAATTGTCTCTTTATAGTCAAGTATCGTTGACTTCATATTACGAATTTTTTCTCTATTCTTACGGTATAAAATATATGCCTTTGCCACATCGGTATAGCCTGATTGCTCAAGAATATGCTCGACACTATCCTGGATATCCTCCACGTGGATTTTATTATCCTTAATTTTACTCTGGAAATCTGCAGTAACCCTAAGTGATAACAGACCAATAATTTCATCCGTGTATATTTTTTCTGTGGCTTTAAATGCCTTTGTTATTGCGTCGCTGATTTTTTGAAGATTAAAGTCAGCAACCTGTCCATCCCTTTTTAGAACACTAATCATCATATGTAACAGTCTCCTTCCCTCGTCTTATAATAGAGAAATTTTCACGCATATCCTACATGATTTTATAGTATCAGAATTAATATATTAAGTCAATATTAAATACTAGATATATGAGAAATTTTCTAACCTTCCACAATATCTAGTATTTATATTAGTAAATAATGCCTATAATTTTTTTAGAAAAAATGCCGACAACCGCTAATATAGCTCGGCATATTTATAAACCCCTGAGCAACTCCTTTGAAATATAAGCCTTGACATAAATTCCTTCCTGTCTGAACTCCTCGACGAGAAGCTGGCCGTACTTTCGTATGGTCTGAATCTTTCCTGCTTCACTATAGGGAAACAACTCTTCTATGAGAATCTTCTGCTCCGTCAATACCCTCTCAATAGTATCAAGCAGCTTATCAACACCCTCACCGGTTTTGGCTGAAAGCTTTACTGTATGGTCTGCCTTAAAATCCTTTATAACCTGTTCTGTTTCAACCAAATCCTGCTTATTAAATACTGTGATTATCGATTTATCCTTGACTCCTAAATTGGCCAATGTCTCATATACTATATGCATCTGCTTATATGCATCCGGATTAACACTGTCCACTACATGGATAATAATATCCGCATATTTTGCCTCTTCGAGAGTACTCCGAAATGCTTCGACCAGATGGTGGGGAAGCTTGCGAATAAATCCGACTGTATCGGTAAATAACACCTGCTGCCCACTCTCCATCGTATAACTCCTGGTTGTGGGATCCAATGTCGCAAACAGCTTATCCTCTTCCAATACTCCTGCATCTGTCAGATAGTTTATTAAGGTGGATTTACCGGCATTGGTATAACCCACGATGGCCAGCACAGGAATATTGCTCCTGCTTCTAAGACTTCTCGCGGTCTCTCTGCTCTTCTCTAGGCTTGCCAATTCTCTTTTTAGCTGAGACAAGCGCTCCCTGATATGGCGTCGGTCGGTCTCCAGCTTTTTCTCTCCCGGGCCTCTTGTACCGATTCCACCACCGAGTCTTGATAAGATATTTCCCATACCTACCAGCCTTGTCGAACGATACTTAAGCTGCGCCATCTCAACCTGTAGCTTACCCTCTTTGGTAGTGGCACGCTTTGCAAATATATCCAGAATAAGAACTGTCCTATCCAATACAATTGTTTGCAGAGCATCCTCAAGATTCTTAAGCTGTGCCGGTGATAATTCATCGTCACATACCACACCGGTAGCATCCGATTCAAAAATCATCTGCCTGACTTCTTCTATTTTACCTTTTCCTATATAGGTTGAGGGATGAATCTTTTCTCTGTTCTGGATTATCATACCTACCGTAAAGCCCCCGGCGGTATCAACCAGCTCCCTTAATTCCTCCAAGGATTCCTTCGTATCATCACTATCGGAAGCGGAAACCCCTACCAATACGAACCGCTCCTCCTGAACATCAATATTATATAGCTTCGACATATTATACTCCGTTCCGACACTTGCTTAAGCTTGTTCTCTATCATTCATCGGAGCCGTTGCTCAAACTCGGTAATCTTGAAACTATAAAGTCCTTTTCTCTTATAGCTTCCTTATCCCCTTGATAGACCATTATATATTTATCAAGCTTGCTTAGCGCCTTCTCAAAATCTCCTAATTTTTCATAGACTATAATTTCGTTCTTTAGCAGCACCCTTAATATATCATTATTGGCATATTTTATTCCCTTCTCTAAGTAAGGTAATGCCTGTTCGTAATCCTCAGCTTTCATTAAACAGGAAGCAATCTGATTATATACCTCAGGAGAATTATTGCCTCCTTCTTCAATATATTTCTCATAATAATACTTTGCAGTGGAATAATCCTTCTTCTGCATATAGATTTCACCTATGTAAAAATAGGCGTCAATAAATCCATTGGCAAAGCTTTCACTTAACTCCGGAAAGGCTTGATCATAAAGCCCCTGATAAAAATGAATCTTAGCTAAATTAAATTTATCCGCTTTTGTTTTTATCTCAATCTCAGCAGCTTTGCTTAACAGCTCATTTGCCTCGGTCTCTCTGTTCATCTCCTTCAGTAAATAATATTTCCTGAAATAATACTCGTAATTATTCTCCTGTAAGGCTATCGCTTTATCATAATCATCTAATCCTTTTTCATATTCACCGATTTTTTGATAAGCATACGCACGGTCTGCCAATACCTGAGCATCTTCTCCAAACTCCCGGATTATATCGGTATATGTTTCTACGGCATCCTTATAAGCACCTATAGAGATTAACACATATCCTTTATAATACAATATATCCATATTCAAGTCTGATAATTCACTGATACTCAGCGCCTCATCGAAATGATTTATCGCTTCTAAATAATTATGAGTGTTGACATAAGCGATTCCTTTACCTCTCAATGCCCGTTTATTATTTGCCTGGACTATAGGAACCTTCTTATCCATAATAACCCGGTCAAATTGCTCGATAGCTTCATCATAGCGAGAAAGTCCAATAAGGGCCATACCATAATCTATATAATATTCGGCTCTGTTAGGATTTTTGTCAATTGACGATGAAAAATACCTGGCTGCCTCTTCGTAATTTCCACTGGTAAAATGCTTTTTTCCACTACGGTAATACCCACCTGCTTCGCTGCAGCCGTTTAATATAACCATCATAATTAAGAATAAACCCGTAAATAACAGCTTTCTCATTATGGTTACCTCCAATTATCGGTACCGGGTACCACCACTATATATTGTGTTCCTCTTACATTATACAACACCATCCACGATATGGCAACAATTGTGGACATGAATAAACAAAAAAATGCCACGGTCGAAAAGCATTTTAAGCCTCCGACTGTGGCATATTATTTATGTTAATTTAATTATGTTAATTTAATTAGAATATTGATAGTGTAAGGAACAGAGTAGCCATTATTGAAGCCACCAATGTAACTACGGTTATCTGTGTATTGATAGAAGGGCCTGCCGTATCCTTGAAAGGATCTCCGACGGTATCACCAATAACAGCCGCTTTATGAGCTTCGGAATTCTTACCACCGTGATTTCCGGCTTCAATGTATTTCTTGGTATTATCCCAAAGACCACCGGAGTTGGACATGAATAATGCAAATATAAGTCCGCTTACAATATTACCGGTAATAAATCCGCCTACTGCCTGAACTCCGCCGATAAATCCTACAACCATTGTGGATACTATTGCCACAAGACCTGCGGGTATTAATTCCTTAAGCGCTCCGGTTGTTGCGATTTCAATACATTTATCATATTCAGGCTTAACGCCTTCTTTTCCTTCTCTTAAGCCAACGATTTCCTTGAACTGACGATGAATTTCAGCAATCATACGCTGTGCATTACGGTCAACGCCCAGCATAAGCATAGCTGAAAATACGGGAGGAATTGCCGCACCAACCAATAAACCAAAGAACACAACCGGATCGGTAACGTCAAACCCTGTTAACTTCTCAATATTCAGTCCCAAAGCTGCTATTCCGTCATTAACCTCGGTGATAAATGCTCCGAGTAATGCTATAACGGTTAGACCCGCAGCACCGATTGAGAAGCCCTTGGTAACCGCCTTAACCGTATTACCGGCACTGTCCAAAGAGTCGGTAATCTCTAATGCCTTATCTCCCAAATCGCCCATTTCTACAAGACCACGGGCATTGTCAACTATAGGACCGTAAGCGTCATTGGAGATAATCATTCCAACTATAGAAAGCATACCCACAGCCGCCATCGCGATACCAAACATTCCATAGGCAACCTCGTTACCGCCTGCTCCAAGAGGGGCAACCAGCTTATAAGCTGCAAGTGCGGAAATACCAATACCGATCATTGCAGGAAGTCCGCTTAGTAAACCATAGGATACACCTGATGTAATGGTAAATGCAGGACCTGATTCGCAGGCCTTAGCAACCATATGCACAGGCTTCTTATTATCATTGGTAAAGTAATCACTGGTTATACCTATAATGGTGCCTACAACGAGGCCGATTGCACTGGCTCCCCAAATGCGCCAATCGAAGCCAAACGCAAAAGTAGCAACGGCTGTCAGAACACCGTATATGATTGTTGTTACATAAGTATTGGTGTTAAGAGCTCTGGTGGGATCTCCACCCTCTTTCATGTTGGCAGTGAATACTCCGATAATAGATGCAAGTAATCCGATACCTGCATAACATAGAACCATGCCCATATTCTTCTCGGGATTACCCAGAGAAGCCGCCATTACAAGGGCTGCTGCCATAGACGCAACGTTGGAATCAAAAAGATCCGCACCCATTCCTGCTACGTCACCTACGTTATCACCCACGTTATCTGCAATAACCGCAGGGTTTCTGGGATCGTCTTCAGGAATACCCAGCTCAACCTTTCCTGCCAGGTCAGCACTTACGTCAGCTGTCTTAGTAAATATTCCTCCACCCGCCTTAGCAAACAGGGCTAAGGAACTGGCACCAAAGGAGAATCCTAATAATGCCGATGTATTTCCTGTTAATAATAGAACCAGCGTTACTCCAAACAAGCTGGAGCCTACAACCGCCATACCCATAACAGCTCCGCCACGGTAGCCTGCCATAAATGACGGTTTAATTCCTTTTGTTGCCGCTTCTGCAGATTTTACATTAGCAATTGTAGCGATGCTGATTCCGATTTTACCTGCAATCGCTGAGAACACCGTACCGAATATGTACGATACTGTCATAGTAATATTAGCAAGAACATCTCCCTTCCAAATCGGTGAAGGCAGAAATACAAAGATAAGCAATGCAACCACAATAGTAAATCTGGTTAAAACCTTATACTCCTTAGCCAAGAATGTGTTTGCACCATTCTTAATCAGTTGTCCCACCTCTGCTACCTTTTTATTGGAAGATGGTCGGGACGCAACCCAACGGTAAAGCCAAATTGCCGTACCAAATGCTAATACTGAAATAATGATAGCAGTAACATAAAAAAAGGTTAGATTAGCTTCCAATTCGTTCAACTCCCTATTATAAAATTAGCCATATAGCCACATTTTTCATAGTATCACTTTTATTTTGTTTTAGCAAGCTAAAACTGTAATGTATCAACACGTGACTAACATAACTAATGTATGCTTGAAATTTTATAATGTGTGTTTTTCATATTAATAAATGCTAAAATTAAAACACTTAGTTATTCGGTCGGGTAATCAAGAATCATGATTGACACAAGCATTCTTTTTGAGCTACAATAAAATCAATTTTAGTAGATGGACTAAGGAGGATTAAATTATGGAATTTTTATATGAGGGGTTATTAGCCATAACACCGGAGCAATGGATAATGTATGCCGTAGGCATTCTGCTTATATACCTGGCTATAGCCAAAGGCTTTGAACCGTCTCTATTACTCCCAATGGGCTTTGGCGCCATATTGGTTAACATCCCTGCTTCAGGTGTTCTGACACAGGAACTTCCCGGATTAAGCGAGAAGGCTACCGGAATTATTCAATGGCTGTTTGATGTGGGTATTGAGGCTTCGGAGGCTTTACCTATATTACTGTTTATAGGTATAGGGGCAATGATAGATTTCGGACCACTATTATCTAATCCTAAAATGTTTCTGTTCGGTGCTGCCGCACAGTTTGGTATTTTTGCCACGATAGTTTTGGCAGTAGCGTTTGGATTTGAAATCAACGATGCCGCTTCAATTGGAATTATCGGTGCAGCGGATGGACCTACTTCTATATTGGTTTCTAAGATATTAAAATCTCAGTATTTAGGAGCTATTGCAGTTGCCGCATATTCCTATATGGCATTGGTGCCGCTTGTACAACCCTTTGCAATCAAGCTGGTTACTACAAAAAAGGAACGTTTAATTCGCATGGATTACAATCCCAAATCGGTTACTAAGACTACCCGAATTCTATTTCCAATCATAGTTACATTTGTGGCAGGACTGGTTGCTCCTACCTCAGTCGCATTAGTAGGGTTCTTAATGTTCGGCAACTTAATTCGTGAATGCGGCGTTCTTAACGCACTTTCAGAGACTGCTCAGAATGCATTAGCTAATCTAATTACCTTACTACTCGGTATCACTATTTCCTTCAGTATGAAGGCAGAAGATTTTGTTAACTGGCGAACCTTAATGATAATGGGCTTAGGCTTATTAGCATTTGTATTCGATACTATAGGCGGTGTACTGTTTGCTAAGTTCCTTAACCTGTTCCTGAAAAAGGGTAAAAAGATTAATCCGATGGTCGGTGCCGCAGGTATCTCTGCATTCCCTATGTCAGCCAGGGTTGTTCAGAAAATGGGATTAAAAGAAGATCCTTCTAATCATCTACTGATGCATGCAATCAGTGCTAACGTATCCGGTCAGATTGCATCCGTAGTGGCAGGCGGTGCAATAATTAAAATAGTCAGTGACATACTCTCTAACATGCCTTAAAGAAAGGAGCAATAATGATGCAAAATATTATGTATGCATTAGAAATTATGGGTAAGGGTATGGCCAGCATCTTTGCGGTTATCTTCTTACTTACCTTCATAGTTATATTGATGGGAAAAATAACGGATTATAAAAGAAAGAATAAAAGCAGCCAGGAAGAGGCATAAAGTATAAGAAACGCCATAAGAGGTGCTGGGTACCAACCGAATGATATGGTACCCGGCACCTCTTATTTATAACATCATATTTCTAAATGTATTCTCAAGACATAGAGCACCATAACCAAGAATAGGATTGGGATATACCACTTCGATTCTAAGGGGCCTTGCACCGTCTATGAGATAAGCCTTTAGCTTCTCCCCGTACATGTATAGGTCATTTCTCCGTATAATACCCCATTCCATCAATAGAGCGGCACTTCCTGTCACAAAGGGAGTTGCCATAGATGTTCCCGAGCGAATGGAATAGCCTCCCCCCGGTGCACATGAGTTTATATTTACTCCCGGTGCTACAATATCAGGCTTAATACCCAGATTTCTTGTAAATCCTCTCCCCGAAAACGGTGCATAGCTTCCGGTAAAGGCATTATATGCACCTACGGATATAGCCCTGTAGGCTGTTGAAGGTATGGTAAGAGTGGTATATTCAGAAGAAAGCAAAAACCTTGTCGCCGGACTTTTTGCTCCGCCGGAGGGTAGCCACATATCATAATTGCCCACCACTATACGTCTGGGAACCATCTCGATCCTCCATACTCCGGAATTAATATAGGTGTTCGTCGGTATGAATTCAATATATATCTCCTGCTGACCGTTATAAGGAGTGGGTTCTCCATAATATAAGAATATCTCGGTCTGAGCCACCCGAAACTGTTGGGTACCTAATATGCTGGGAATCGGTCCTACACGAACTCCGTTTGGGGCTATTATGGATATATCAAAATGATCGAAATAGTTTTTCCATATCTGTATGTTTAAAGAGAATTCAAATTCACTGACTGCAAAATCTACAGTCTCCGTGGTTCCCATCTGAAGAATTCCCCCCGCGTGGTTTCCCTCCGCACCTTCGTTACCGGTTCCGATAGCAATACTGGTTCTTCCTACATCAGCAATGTCATCAATAAAGCTTTCCAATAATGATCTTCCGGTATGTGAACCATAATTGTTACCGAAGCTGATATTGACTGCAAGCGGCCTTCCCGAGGATATCCCATACTGCACAACAAACTCAAGTGCCTCCATAAGCTGCGTCGTCCTGGGAAATGAACCGCTTAGAGATTCGCCAAGCTTTACAACAAGTAATTCACTGGAGGACGCCACTCCCCTATACAGACCGTTGCTTGCTCTTCCGTTACCGGCAGCTATGCCTGCCACATGTGTTCCGTGTCCCGATAGGTCCACGCTGGGAACAATATCAAGACGCTGTGGCATAGGTGTCTGTAACGCCTCATTAATCTGCTCCCTTGTATATAGAGTACCGATACGAAACCCCACCGGAGGATTTCCGGGGATTGTCTGATCCCAAATAGCTTCTATCCTCGTACTGCCGTCCTCATTTCGAAAATCAGGATGCGAATAATCTATTCCCGAATCGATTATTGCAATTAATACTCCCTCGCCGAATAGGTTAAATGGAGCCTGCTGAGTCGGATTAATACATGAAGCCAGCCTTCCTTCGTTAACCTCATAGAATAATCTCTTAGGTTTTTCTATGAATTCAACCTCCATATAGTTTATCAGACTGTCTATTAAATCCTCGGGTATTGTTATTATGGCATATCCGCCGGAAAGCTCCACAACACCTATATTAAGCTCCTGTACTATTCGTTCGAGGCTACCGCTATACTTAACGATTAACTCCCATGTGTTTGTCTCAGGCTCAAAGCCTACATCCAGGTCAAGTGTTCTTTCTCTTACATTTTCAGGTACGTCCAATGCCAAATTTAACTGATTATCTATGATACCGCTATTAACTCTATTTATTCTGTTCATCCTGACTTTCGCTCCGAATTCGCTTTACTCTATTATATGCCCTACCCCATTTCCATATATTGATTATGGAATTATTATTTAAAGATGTTACAATATTTGTGGAATTATGTAATATAATAATGACCGGAGGGAGTATAATGAGAAAAATCATGATTCCTGTAATGTTTGCTTTACTCGTTATTCTGATAGCGGCAGGAATTTATAGTATGAATATATCAAAGCATGAACTTTCATATCCTTCTTTTTTAGAGGCCGTGGAAGAAGGACGGGTGACGAAAGTTATAATATATAAAAACGGCAGTACTCTGGATGGCTATATGTCGGACAATCCCAATATAAAGTATACAATTCCAAATCCAATGACCGAGGATTTCATTGAATATCTCCTTATTAATGATATAACGGTATCCTATAAGAGCAACAGCTTTTCCGGTATTGCCGGAGTTATAGTCGTTGCGGTGGTTGCATTTGGCATCATATATTATACCCGCAGCGGAGGCTCGGTAAATAATCTTATTAAAGATGCCAACAAAAAGGATGAAAGTGGCAGAATCACTCTGGACTCCGTTGCCGGCAATACTGAAGCCAAATCCATGGTTGAAGATATTATTGGCTTTATTAAAAATCCCGCACAATATACCGATGTGGGTGCCCGTATGCCTAAGGGACTTCTTTTCTATGGTCCTCCGGGAACAGGTAAAACCCTTATGGCAAAGGCTATTGCAGGCGAGGCGAATGTTCCTTTCTATGCAATGAGTGGCTCCGATTTCGTACAGATGTATGTGGGTGTAGGCGCAAGTCGGATTCGAAACCTTTTTAATAAGGCAAAAAAACATGAAAAGGCAGTAATTTTTATTGACGAAATAGATGCCATAGGTAAGAAAAGAGCCCGTAACAGCTCTGCCAGTAATGACGAAAGAGATCAGACTCTCAATGCATTACTTACGGAAATGTCAGGCTTTCATGATAACCAGGGTATAGTCGTGATTGGTGCTACCAACCGAATGGACACCCTGGATGAAGCCCTTCTTCGGCCCGGACGGTTTGACAGGCAAATAGAAATAGGGCTTCCCGACGTGAACTCAAGAGAGAAAATACTTAGACTTCATACTAAGAATAAGCCTCTGTCAGAAGATGTTGACCTAAAGGCTTTGGCAAAATCCACCGTAGGCTTCTCAGGGGCAATGCTGGAAAATCTGCTAAACGAGGCTGCCATAACGGCAGCTAACGACCATAAATCAATAATCAGTCAAAGGCATATTGACAGAGCCTTTTACACAGTAGTTGCAGGTGCACCGAAGACTGATTTAAGCTATATATCCACCCGTGAAAGGGAAATAACCGCCTATCATGAGGCGGGACATGCTCTCGCAACCAAACTCCTGCTTCCGGAAAATTATATATCGAAGGTAACGATTATTCCCAGTGTCAGAGGTGCCGGCGGCTTTAATCTTAGTATTCCGAAGGATACCATGTATCGGTCCCAGAGACAAATTCTGGGAAGCATTAAGATATTGTTGGCCGGAAGAGCCGCAGAGGAAATCATATTCGGCTCTCATGAGGTGACGACGGGAGCAAGCCATGATATTCAAAGAGCATCCTCACTTATCGTGGACTATACGAATAAATACGGCATGGATCCCGACATGGGTTTATTCAGCACACAGGTATTAAGCGAGGGAGTCGATAAGGACGTTATAGAAAAATGCCGGACAATAATAAATAACCTCTACGAGGAAACCAAGGAAATAATGGCTAAGAACATCTCCTTACTGGAGGGCATCGCAAAGGAGCTCCTCATAAAGGAATCCTTAAGTGGTGAGGATATAGATAAGCTCATTGCTTGTGAATCAAAAGCGGTTTAGACAGCTTACACACCCTTCTGTCATAGGTGAAGAGTCCATTCACTTCATCCTCGATATCTGAAAGCTGGGTGTAGACAACAGCAGACAAGCCTTCCTTTATCATAATCGTTATGTCCTCTTGATAGAGTCTCTGTAATGCCGATTCTAAAGCTTCCGTGCCGTTATATAACCTGTAGCCATAAATTCTTGGCGAATAAGAATGACCTGAAATATAACAGGCATACCCACCAAATTCAGATAATACTACTGAACGTCCTCTTTTATCAGAAGTATATTTTAAAGGATGGAAGTAATTATGTATGCTTTTAAAATCTCCTCCCTTTTGATCGTACCAGCCACTGGCCTGATCAATCAGTCTCGTATCATCGATTGAACGAATCAGAGTCGTTATTTTATTTGCATCGAATTGTCCCCATCCCTCGTTAAAGGGAACCCATACAACTATAGATGGATTATTATAAAGATGCCTTATGGTATCTTCACATTCCCGAATCCATTCCCTTCTTCCGTCTGCATTTTTACGACCGAATAGCAGATAGTGTTTATCCTTAATTCTGCATGCTAAACACGGGAATATTGTGGGAAGATACCCAACCAGAAGCTTATTATACCTGCCACCCCCGTTAACCATATCCTGCCATACCAGCATACCAAGTCTGTCACAATGATAATACCAACGCAGTGGCTCTAGCTTAATATGTTTTCTAAGCATATTAAAGCCCAAGGCCTTAGCCTGCTCTATGTCAAAAATCATGGCCTCATCACTGGGTGCGGTATATAGACCGTCAGGCCAATATCCCTGATCCAGAAGTCCGTTTTGAAAATACGGTTCATTATTCAGATAAATTCGGCTGATACCGTTCTCATCCTGCCTAACCTCAATTTTTCGCATGGCAAAATAGCTGTGGACGATATCATCCCCTGCATATATTACCATATCGTATAAATGAGGATTTTCAGGACTCCAATATGTAAAATTCTTTATGGGTATATTCATGGTAGAGTTCTTGGTTATAAAGGAGTGGATCTTACGGCCATGATCATAGATATCTATCCGAAATAAATTTCTAGTGGCTTTATTTTCGGCACTCAGATTGACTGTTAGCCTTAGTATGCTCTCATCCACCAATGGTGTAATACTTAAGGAGGTTATATATATCTCCGGCACCCACTCCATCCAGACAGTCTGCCATATGCCACTTTGTGCGGTATAAAACATACCGCCTCTCTTTAACTTCTGCTTTCCCCTGCTGTGATAAGATGTATCGGATGAGTCCTTAACCCTAACGGTCAGAAGGTTTCCACCCTCAATTACATAATCCGTAATATCTGCGGAAAAAGGAAGATACCCGCCGACATGTTGCATTATACTGTTATAATTTATCAATATCTCACAGGCTTGGTCCACCGCACCGAAATTAAGGATTAAACGTTTTCCCGGATACTTTTTTTCAATAATCAAAGGTCTCTCATACCAAAGTATTTCATCGGGCTTAAGCTGACGGTTTACTCCCGACAGTATGCTTTCCGGTGAAAATGGCACCAGTATTTTCCCTTCATAGTGTGATGGCCTAATGTCTGCGGATTCCTTTGTTATATTATAATTCCAGTATCCGTTTAAAATCGTATAATCATTTCGTCTCAGCTGTGGTCTTGGATATTCAGTCAGTACAGTGTCGGGATTCAACTCTTCTCCCCATTTTGTATAAAGCTGATTATAATTATTTTCCCTGCTCCTAAACAGTAAGGTTCGGACAGCATCCTTAAGCTTCAAATAATACACCCCATTTCGCTATGCCATCTATAAACAATCTTATGTATCCAGTGTACTGTATGCTATAAAATGTCGCAAGCTGTTTGTCCATACTAATCAAATATATGAATAAAACACATATATTATTCGGGTTTCCGGTCTTGTTATGTACATATTTAATATAAGAAAATCTATTTTAAATTATGAGCTTATATAGTAACCTTAAATTATAAAGAACATATAGTTACAGCATGTTACAAAATACTAAAATACTATATACGAAGGGATGTTTTAAATGGGTTTTCCAAAGGATTTTATTTGGGGTGCGGCTTCTGCATCATATCAGATCGAAGGAGCTGCTTTTGAAGACGGCAGAGGACCCTCTGTCTGGGATACATTTTCACATACTAAAGGAAAAGTTAAAAATGAGGATAACGGAGACATAGCCTGTGACCATTATCATCGCTTTCGGGAGGACGTTAAGCTAATGAAGGACATGGGGCTTAAGGCGTACCGCTTCTCAATCAGCTGGTCCAGAGTACTTCCCGAGGGAATCGGCAGAATAAATGAAGACGGGCTCAGTTTCTATAGCGATTTGGTGGATGAGCTGTTAAAGGCAGGCATCGAGCCCTTTATTACACTGTTTCATTGGGACCTTCCTCAGGCATTATATGATAAGGGTGGCTGGCGTAACAGAGATATATCGGATTGGTTTGCACAGTATACAAAAGTAGTCGTGGATGCCTTATCCGACAGGGTCAGCAACTGGATGACTCTTAATGAGCCTCTATGTCACATTTTACTGGGCCATTACTTAGGTGAGCATGCTCCCGGTGAAAAGGTTTCTTCCACCGAGGCCTTAAGACTTCTGCACAATATGAACCTTGCCCATGGTAAGGCTGTACAGACAATTCGCAAACATGCCAAAAAGCCCTGTAATATAGGAGTTGTCCCCAATCCATACTCAGGTGTTCCTGCAACTGACACCAAGGAGGATCTTGATGCGGCCAGAGCTTTTACCATCAGCGGCACCTCCAGAGGTATTTTTTCCAATGGCTGGTGGTTGGACCCTCTGCTTATCGGAGAGTATCCAAAGTATGGAATAGAGGCTATGGGTAATGAATTCCCTGCTGACATGATTAAGGACGGGGATATGGAGATTATATGTCAGAAGCTTGATTTTCTGGGAATTAATGTTTATACCGGTTTGGTAATTAAGCATGATGACGTCCATGGATACAAAGTGTGCCCACATAGAAACGGATATGATCAGAATGCTCTCAAATGGGCTGTGGTTCCAAAGGTTCTATATTATCTGCCTAAATTCCTTTATGAAAGATACAAGCTTCCAATCATAGTCGCCGAAAACGGGACAACCCTCCCGGATTGGGTAAGTCTTGACGGTAAGGTACATGACCCGAATCGTATAGATTATATGCATCGTTATATTAAGGAACTTAAAAGAGCCTCTATGGATGGCATAGACATCAGAGGATATTTTGCATGGTCCATAATGGATAACTTCGAATGGTCCGAAGGGTATAATGAAAGATTTGGACTAATACATATTGATTTTAATACACTAAAGCGTACTCCAAAGGACTCATATTATTGGTATCAAAATCTTATATTACACAACGGGGATAATATCTAAATAGGATGAAATATCACTAAAATCTATTGTATTTCATTGATTTTAATGTTATCATTAGTAATAATAAGTCAATAATGGTTGTAATTGGTTTTGTTATGACTTTTAGTGATTATTAGACAATATTAAAGGTGAAAATAGGAGGTATTTTCATGTCTGAACAATCAGCAAGGAAAAAAGAACGAAATTATACAAGAATATTAATTTTTTCCAATGCAGTGGCAATACTTGTTTTATTAGCTATACTTACCTTTTTTAATTTATCAGACATCAAAGTTGCTGATACATTATTCTCTGTAGGCTTAATAGTAATAATTGCCTTAGCCGCTCTATTATTAATATTTCTAATTCGGTTTTTCAGGGCCATTCGACATATTGATCGGAATGCCAAATTATTGGCTCAGGGAAGGCTTAATATTAGTGATATAATGGATGATAAGACTAAAGGCCTGGAATCATTGACTATAGCGGTAAATGACTTGAAAAGAAATCTCCTGAATTTTATCGAATCTACAAAATCCAATGTAATTATACTTTCAGACGCTGTTGATAATATTACCAAGAGTCTGGATATGAGCTATAAGGGCAACGAGCATATCGCAAGTAATATGGCTACTGTGGCTGAGAAAGCACAGCAACAGCTCAAGATCGTTAAGGAAACCTTAGAAGGTATTGAAGAGGTTGCAAACAGAGCTAACAGTATTACAACCACATTGGCTAATATTGAAGAATTTGTAGAAAATACTGTTAAAGTTACTGAAGAAGGATCGCAGCATGTGGATAAGTATAATGAACAGATGGAGGTTATATCCACTAACTTATCCGACACCGCAGCATTTATTGAAGCACTAAATGCTCACCTTAAGGAAATTGACCAGGTTAACGGCTTAATTATAAATATTACCGAGCAGTTAAAGCTTCTCTCTTTGAATTCCGCTGTTGAAGCGGCCCGTGCCGGTGAAGCAGGAAGAGGCTTTGTAGTAGTTGCTCAAGAGATGAATAAGCTGTCGGCGATTACCAGAGACAGTATCGGTCAGATTAACAAACTTTTAAATAATATTCTTAACAGTAATGCCAAGGTAAGTGACAGTATTTCCAGCTGTGTTGAGAGTTTCGATATCAGTAAGGAAATATTTAATTCAGTAAAAGATACCTTCTATACAATCAACAAGAACGCTTACATATTAAATGATGATATGAAAAAGGTATACGAGGAGTCCCGTCTTATTAATGAAAACACCAAGGGGATCAGCGCTCAAGGCCAGATTCTACATGATGCTTCCAATGAGATCTCCTCTATAACACAGGATGTTGCAGCCGTAACGCAAGAAGAGCTTGCGGAAAATGAAGAGATTAATAATCAGGCATTATCATTACAGAATATGCTTTCAGGTATAGAAAAGCTTCTTATGAGATATAGAACCTCTGTTGTACCGGTTGATGAGGTTAGTCCGAAGAGACTTAAAATTGCATTATTCAGTCCGCTGGATCATCCCTTCTGGGAAGGCGTCAGACAGGGTGCCCTATATGCTCAGACTGAATTAAAGGCTAAGAATGTAGATGTGGAATATCTCGGATACCAAAAGGTGGACAGCAGACTTAATGAAGCTCTAAAGGAAAGAATTGCGAATAATTACGACGGACTTATACTACCGGGCTTCTTAGGCAATATTGATGAGGATTTAATAGAAGCCGGTCGTAAGAACATAGCCCTTATGTCATTTAACTGTGACTATAACGAGGGTATTGACAGAATAGCTTACTTCGGACCTAACATTCCTGCCTCCGGTAAACTGGCAGGCGAAGTTATGGCAAAGGCCTTAGATAATGAAGGCGAGATAGCTATCATTCGCGGAGCAATGAATAACTTTGTTAATAAGGTTCGTACAGAAGCAATATACAATATCATAAAAAGTAAGAAGAAAATGAAGATAGCTACAGAAATAGAAGCCGAAGCCGATAATGATCTGGTGTTTATGAACACCAAGGAAGCTCTCACCAGATTCCCCAACCTAAAGGGTATCGTTATACTTACAGGTGGAATTATCGGTGCAGCCAGAGCAGTCGAGCAAATGGGTCTTGTCGGAAAGGTTAAAATAGTATGCTTTGACTATGATGACGATGTTCTAAAACTTATTAAGAAGGGTATTATATATGCCGCTATCGGCCAGGATCCATTTGGACAGGGACACGATCCAATCATATCCATGTATAACTATCTGGTAACCGGTCAGAAACCCGATTCGATTTGCTATACAAGAACCGAGCTAATTGATATAAGAAGCGTAGCCGAATAGATATATTAAAATAAGATTATAAAAATCAGAATGACCATACTTCAAATGAGGTATGGTCATTCTTTTATGTACACCATTTTTCTTTGTATTTGTAAGCTCCCTTAACACCTTTAATTGGCTAGGAAAATAAAGTACATCCCATAGTCTTTAGTCTTTCTATTCGTAAATATATATCCTCTTCCTCACACTTAAAATAATCGGCCAGACATGGTATGCAAAGATATTCCTTAGCTCCCCTGTTAACCAGTCTTAAATAGATGGCAATCTCATCTCTTATTAATTCCTTGTGACAGTTTTTACACTTCATATTATCTCTCATCTGATTCTTACAGGTTTAGCTCTTAATACCTTACAGTGATGTGGCTTAAGCTTACATGTAAAATGCTCTGTATATACGCCTATATCCTCATGTTCCCATACATCCCGCAGCTGTAGTCCATATCCCGATGAAGCTGTTAAGCCCATATCCCAAAATTGAAGAGAGCCTTCACCATCCGTATCACCCATATTAAAAAAGCCTATTCCAAAATCCCCATCAGATAAGGGCTTTATGTAGATTTTGACATCACTGTTATTCCATTGCTCCATGCTATAAGCCTGACGCCCCTCGGGATCTTGGTTTATGGCAATAATCTCTTTATTGGCCAGAATCTTATGAGTAGCCTCATTCATGTTGCGGATATCACAGCCTATCATCAGGGGAGAAGTCATGATACACCAAAGGGAGAAATGGGTCTTATACTCTTCGTCTGTACAGCCTCCTAAAGCAACATTACCCTTTCCATACATACCTACAACCAGCATATCAAGGTCATTATAGCAGTATGGTGCACTATAGCATTCTTTATTCCATTGACTAAGCACAATGTTTTTAATGGATTCCCAGTTGTCCTGAATATCACCGGTAGAACGGTACATATGAGCCCCTGTAGCCCGAATCCATTCATGGGTGTTATCACTTCCCCAATTACATGCTGAGAATAAAATGTCTCTTCCACAATTTTTAAGGGCCATTCCCATGCGTTTGTATAGGATATGACCGGGAATATTATGGGGCTTGTAGCAATAGTCATATTTTAAGAAATCTACCCCCCATTCCGCAAATGTTTCGGCGTCAGTAAATTCGTGATCCAGACTGGATGGATGACCTGCACAGGTCATGGTACCGGCACAGGAATACATACCGAATTTCAAGCCCTTTGAGTGAACATAATCTGCAACCGCTTTCATTCCGCTAGGAAATTTATCAGGATCGGCTACCAAATGACCATCCTTATCTCTGCTTTTTAAGGACCAGCAGTCATCTATAACCAGATATTGATATCCCGCTTCCAAGAGGCCCAGCTCGTTCCAGATATCCGCAGTCTCCTTGATTAGTTCCTCAGAAATATCCCAACCGAAGGTATTCCATGAGTTCCATCCCATAGGTGGTGTATGTGCTAACATATGCTTCTCCTTTCTTATGCCGTTATAATATAGGCAAGATAAAAATCCTTTGTGCATTAAGGTGCAATTACTTTGTCAGTGCATAGCGATTACTCGGCTACACTTACTGATTTATTTGAGGATTCTCTAAAGATTACTTCTACACCGACAAATATTACTTCTTTAGGAAAGATGGGATTCTTCAGTCTCCACATAAGCTGCTGTACAAGTCTTCTGCCGAGTCTTTGATTGCCTACCCGTACAGTTGTCAGAAACGGCTCAACCTTCGACATCTCCTCTACATTATCATATCCTGTAACAGCCACATCCTTCGGTACGGACAGTCCCTTGGAATTCAGATAACGCATGACATACAATGCTATATCATCATTTGCACACACGATGGCCTCGGGCATATACGGGAATAATGAAAGGGCAGCCTCAACCTCCTCAGGCTTATAAAACTTAGTGTTGGCATGATAAGTGGCTATAATATCTTTATCAGGCTTAATACCCGCCTCCAGCAAGGCACTTTCATATCCTATATAACGGTCGTAAATTGTCCTGCAATATGTTGTATCACCGATAAATCCAATTTTCCTCATACCTCTGTTTATAAGGTCTGTGGTAATCTTCTTCATGCTGTCCATGCTTTCGCAGATTATAATATCTCCATATGAGGTAATCTCCTGAATATTGCTGGGAGCATCCAAAAAGACCACGGGAATATTATATTTCATTATCTGATTGATATATTCCTTAGTGAACACACTAAGAATAATGATTCCGCTTACTTCTTCCTGTAAATCTAAGGGTAAAACCAGATTTTTCTCGTCTTGTTCACTTATAAAATTCAACTGAAGCTTACAACCGTTTGTATTTAATTCATCCGATATCCCCATTATTATACTGTTCCAAAATACTGATATTTCTCTACGGGTAAGCACCACGATTGTCTTGGTTTCATCAATCTTGTTACGAAGCTTAAACTGATTTAATACTACAGGAGATAATTTAGAATATCCCATTTCATAGGCTTTCTTTATTACAATATACCTTGTCTCATAGGACACTGTATCGCTGTTGTTTAACGCCTTTGCGACGGTGTTTCTCGACAAATTTAATTCTCTGGCTACATCTTGAATTGTAACCTTCTTCATGTAATTTCCTCCTTATCTTCTGCTACAATAATTCATTCAATTATTATGCATTTATATGGCATTAAGATTTGTATTGCACAGTATATTGCATAATAAAAGTGTACTATATAATATGGAATAATTCAAGGTGTATTTCAAAGCAACACATTGTCCTAATCGATATAAGATACAATCAACTCCATATTCCCTTTGAGTTTGAATTTGCCGTATCCTGTGCAAAGAATGAAGTGATCTCCCTTTGTTATCGGAGCTTTGTCAATTTCTCCATTACCCTCGATTACACTAATATTCATGAAATCCTTATCCTGGTTAAGTGTTATCTCTCCATCATTATAAATGCTTATTTTTTTCAGTGTATAATGCTTGTTCTTAATCAGTTCTCTGATTTCACAGTTATTTCTTTTAATGATTTTATCATCAATAATTGCATCCTTATGGGGGCAGTTTATTACATCAATGCTTTCCTTTATATGCAATTGTCTTGGTTTACCATCCACAAGCCTGCCATAATCATAGAGTCTGTATGTAATATCACTGTTTTGCTGCGTTTCGAGGAGTAATGTTCCTTCCTTTATCGCATGGACGGTTCCGGGATTAATCTGAAAGAAATCACCCTTCCTTATATTACGTAACCTTATCAGCTCGTCCCATTTATCATTCTCTATCATATATTCTAATTCCTCTTTATCCTTAGCATTATGACCTATTACTATCTCTGCATTCACATCGCAATCCAGTATGTACCAGCATTCTGTTTTTCCCAAAGCACCGTTTTCATGGGTATATGCATAGGAATCACTAGGATGTACCTGTATACTGAGGTCTTGTTTTGCATCTATTATTTTAACAAGTAAGGGAAATGTCTGCTCGCTTCTGTTACCGAATAAATGGCGTTTGTTTTCCCAGAGCCAGCTTAAGGTTTTTCCCTTATATGTACCGTTTTTTATTGTGCAGTCTCCGTTGGGATGCGCACTGATTGCCCAACATTCCCCGGTAAAGTCATTAGGGATATCATAACCATATTCGGTTCTCAGTCTGTCACCACCCCATACCATTGTTTTAAATACAGGCTCAAGAAAAAGTATCTCCATGATGTATTCTCTCCTTTAGTTTTATAAATACTATTTCACATTATACAGAATCTAAGTTAAAAAAACAATGTACTGTCCGATTATTAGCTACAATAGGACGAACTTTCATAATCAATAAAAAAGAGGAATATCCTGTAATTAGGATTTCCTCTTTCTATACAATATAAATTCTTATACGATAAACTATTGCTCCAATAAACTATTGATCTGAGCAGATTCTGAAGCTGTTATCGTGATATTATTACCTGTCACACTATCCAGCTTATTGTTACTTCCTGATACGAAAACGTCACCTATCTTGTATGCCGCTTCGCCGTCATCACCTTTTCCGGTATCTATGGTGAGCCCTTCGAAGTGAACGTTTTTAAGCTGTGTATTCTTAGCTTCGATGGCAACAGTGGCTGCCGTAACAGAAATTCCGGAATTCACCTTGAGCTTTACGTTAAAGTTCTCAAATGTTACATTCTCAATATATGCTCCGTCCAAGGTATTGAATAATCCAATGGTTTTACTTTTATCCATATCGACCTTTCTGCTGGTGATACTAAGAGTTATATTCTTCAGACTATATCCGTTTCCTAGAATCTTTCCGCTGAAATTATCAGCCATTGTTACGGTAACACCCGTAAAATCAATATCATTGGACAGTATATATCCATCCACCGGATTTCCCAGCCTATCAAAACCTGAGAACCAAACCTTGCCGCTACTCTTTAAATCATCCACCTTAGTAATTCGAGCATAGTTGCCCTCTGAATATTTTAGATAGATAATCTTGTTGGAAGCATTCTCAATATAGTGATTAATCGCGTTCTCATATAGTTCATCTTTATATTTACGAATGCTAGCTCTGATATCCTTATCATCCGTTGTAATCTCATAACCAAGCTTATTTATAAATAAATCAGAAGTATCCTCTTCTGACCTATCGTCGTCATCAGCAGGCTCGACATAGTTTATTTTCTTAATATAGTCCGGAAACTCTGCGTGTAGCTGTTCATAAATCTCTTCGTTTGAAGGAATTAATTCAGCATGGATATATTCAGAAAAATCATAAGTTGTGGTTAAGGCCTTATCGGCATAATAACCCTCAAAGGTATATCCACTTTTAGCTATAAGCATTTCAGCAGCACTTGATAATTCCTGTACTGCAGACTCCTCAGATATATTCTTTGAAAACATCACATTATCTGTTGAGGCATCGACATAATCGATTTTTCCCTGAGGAATCCATCTTGCGTAGAGAGTCATGTCTTCCTGTACTCTGTCCTCATCAAAATCCCATCTGTCTTCTGCCTTAAAGGAGTATCCAATAATATTCCCATTTGCATCCTTAATATCCTCTTTAGCGGTGTACCATCCGGCCAGAATATGTCCGTCCTTGACAGGCTGGATCAGCATATTTGTTGAACCCGAAGGCTTGAACAGATACGAATTCTTCATATAGAAAGTCTCACGTATCTCCCTTGAGTTTACTGTCCCGCCTAATGCATCATATATTACTGTGCAGTCGTAACCCCATTCTTTCGGATCAGCGGCTTTATCAGCTACACCACAAGAACTTAAAAATAAGCTGGTTGCCAATATTATAATGACAGGCATCATGCGGTGTAATTTTTTATTCTTTATCATTTCCGATTTTCCTCCTACCTGCTATTTGAACCAAACATTGATGCAAAACAGTATGAACAGCGCAAATGCACCGAATACAATAACTGCAAAAAGGATATATGAAGTCATCACACCAAGGAGAATGCTTCTGCGTTCCTGTTTTGATAACTTTACTGATTCCTTTTTTTCTTTTGTTTTACCAAACTCATCAAATGCAGTTCTCTTGATGATGGAACGCGGCATACCGTCTATATTCATATTTGCTATGACACGTCCGTCATCAATAAAATCATTTTCTTTCTTTCTTTTTTTCATATATATCATCCTATTCTACTCTTGACTATACAGATGACATGCAACACTGTGCCCCTCTTCATATTCCTTAAGTATCGGTGTCTGTTTAGCACAGATAGGCATAGCATTAGGGCATCTGGTACGGAATTTGCACCCTGAAGGTGGTTTAACAGGACTAGGGATGTCTCCCTTTAATATAATTCTGTTCATCTTTACATCCGGGTCGGGCACCGGTACCGCAGACAAAAGTGCTTTGGTATACGGATGCATCGGATTAGCAAAAATACGCTTCTTGTCTCCTATCTCCATCATGCTGCCCAGATACATGACTCCAATTGTATCTGAAATATATTCTACTACAGACAAATCGTGTGAAATAAACAGATACGTATAGCCGTATCTCTCCTGCAAATCCTTCATAAGATTTATAATCTGTGCCTGAATGGACACATCCAGTGCGCTGACAGGCTCATCACAGATTATAAACTTTGGTTTCAATGCCACTGCTCTTGCAATACTTATTCTTTGTCTCTGTCCACCGGAAAACTCATGGGGGTAACGGTAAAAATACTGTGGCTGTAGACCACAATCCCTCATTATTTTCATAATATAGGATCTATATTGATCTTTAGGTACAATATTGTGTTCCTTTACTGCCTCTCCAATGATCTCTCCAATAGGAAGACGTGGAGACAGGCTCGAATATGGATCCTGAAAAATCATCTGTAGCTGTGGACGCATTTTTCTAAGTTCTCTGGGAGGAACCTTTGCCAGATCCTTACCGTCAAAAATAACCTGACCGTCTGTTACTTCATGAAGACGTAAAATTGTACGTCCCACAGTGGTTTTACCACAACCCGATTCTCCTACAAGGCCCATTGTAGTTCCCCGCTTTATACTAAAGGAAACGTCATCAACAGCTTTTACATAAGCTTTTCTCTTTCCAATGGAAATCTTGGAGATGGGGTAGTATTTCTTAAGGTTTCTAACAATTAAAATATCATCATTTGTTGTCTTGTTTTCTATATTCTCAATAGCCAGGGCTGACTACCTCCTCTCCTTTTCTTCTTCACTCTTTTCGCTTCCGTCTTTATTGTATAAATGACAGGCAGCAAAATGAGTTGGCGAAAACTGTATCATATCAGGATATTCCTGCCCACATATACTCATAGCCTTGTCACATCTATTATAAAAATAACAATGATTTGGCATATTAATTGGATTAGGCACCTGTCCCTTAATGCTGTACAGTCTGTCCTCTGTCTTATTATGACCTCCCGGCCTTGACTTCATAAGTCCTATGGTATAAGGATGCTTAGGGCTGTGGAATATCTCCTGAACAGTTCCTTTTTCAATTATTCTGCCGGCATACATGACAACGACAGTATCAGCCATTTCGGCGATTACTCCCAAATCATGAGTAATCAACATGATGCTTCCGTTAATCTTATCCTTAACTTCCCGTAATAACTCCAATATCTGAGCCTGGATGGTAACATCCAAAGCGGTTGTAGGCTCATCGGCAATTATAAGTCTGGGATTGCAAGCAAGAGCCATGGCAATCATAACTCTCTGACGCATACCACCGGACAGCTCATGAGGATAGCTGTCATAAACCTTCTCTACCGCAGCAATACCAACCAAATTCAACATCTCAATTGTTCTGGCCTTTGCCGACTCAGCCGTAGCCCCTTCTGTATGAAGCAAAACTACTTCATCCATCTGATAACCTATCTTAAATACAGGATTTAGACTGGTCATCGGCTCCTGGAATATCATAGCTATATCCTTACCGCGAATATTAAGCATCTTATCCTTAGGCATTTTTGTGATTTCATAGCATTTTCCATCACCGGCCTGATAACGAATACTGCCGTCAACGATTTGTCCGGTCGGTGCCTGAACAAGCTGCATGAGAGAAAGACTTGTAACTGACTTACCACATCCTGACTCTCCAACAACACCAACGATCTGTCCCTGAGGTATATCGAAGCTGACACCGTTCACGGATTTTACAGTACCGACATCGGTGAAAAAGTATGTGTGAAGATTGTCAAACTCTACTACATTGGCAGGATCTCTCATCTCGGTAAGATATTCCTCTTCCGATACGTTTTTCCTGTTTTTTTCCTTTTCAAATTTCTTAATAATTTTGTTATTTTCCTTACTGATACGTCTCTCGTCCCTCAACGTAAGGTAAGTTGTATTGTCAACGCCTTCTATTTTACCGCGTTTTAATTTGTCTAATAGTCCCATGGTATCACCTACCTTTTCATTCTAGGGTCAAATGCATCCCTAAGGCCATCGCCTATAAAACTAAAGCCTAACACTGTTACAACAATTAATATACCTGCTGGTACCCACATATTAGGGTAATGTGCAAGAATCTCCTGTCCTCTGGAAGGATCGGCAAGCGCTATCATCGAGCCCCATGCAGCCCTAGGGAACGGAACACCAAGTCCAAGGTAAGAAAGAGTCGACTCATAAAGAATTACTCCTCCCAATCCCAAGGTTGCGCTTACAATCAACTGTGGCATGGTGTTCGGAACGAGATGCTTGAATATCTTATTCCATGCTGAGATTCCTGTTGTTTCGGCTGCCATCATATATTCCTGCTCTCTCAGCATGAGTATCTGTCCTCTTACAATTCGGGCTGGACCAGTCCATCCCATCAAAGTCATAAATGCCATCAGATAATAAATTCTGTGCTCCGCCGGAATGCTTTCGATGGAACTGATTGCCGCCGAAAGTACTAAAAGTATCGGCATACCGGGAAGACATGAAAATATATCAACAATTCTCATAACAACTTGGTCGACCCATTTTCCGTAATAACCAGCCAAGCCACCAAGAAGTATTCCTAAAAGCATTTCTATAATAATAACAATAAAGGATATTGTTAATGAAATACGTCCGCCATACATAAGGCGTGTAAATATATCGAAACCAGACGTATCCGTACCAAGCCAGTGCTCAGTTGACGGAGGCGCTTTAAAAAGTACCAATGTCTGGGATTTGTCATAATAAGTATATGGCTTTCCATCAGGCCCAATAAACTCGGCAGTGGTTACCATATCTGCATTCCGCTCAATTTTGAAAACCTGTGTTTCTTTATAGCCCCAAGTAGCGTCGATTATTAACGGCCCCAAAAATGAGAATATAAACACAAATATTATCATAATAAGGCCTGCGATTGACAACTTACTCTTAAAAAACCTTTTAGCTACCATACGACCTGGAGATATTACTCTAAAATGCTGATCTACATTTAATTCAGCATTGTCCTGATGGTCAATATTATTCTGTTTTAAATCGTTTTCAGTATTTAATGCCATTGATATCCCCCTTCCTATGATAGTTTAACACGGGGATCAACCACCATGTACATAATATCCGATATTAGCATACCAAGTACCGTTAGTATAGCTAAAAACATATTGTAACCCATTATAAAAGGTATATCTCCCTGCGTTGTTGCTCTCAGAGCCATATAACCGATTCCGGGAATTGCAAACACTGTCTCAGTGATCATAGCACCGCCAAACAGTCCGGGAAGCATACCTGAAAGTGATGTAACCAGCGGAATCATGGTATTTCTAAATGCATGCTTGTAGGTTACTACCTTTTCAGACAATCCCTTTGCCCGTGCGGTTCTTATATAGTCCGAATTCAGTACCTCCAGCATGTTGGTTCTGGTAAATTTCATAGTACTGCCTACACCCAAAAGTGTCAGAACAGTTATTGGCAATACCAAATGCCACGCTTTATCCAATAAAATCTGAAAGTGAGCATCGGGTGCAAAAATCTTCGTCGCTGTCGTTAACCCCTGTAATGGGAAAATACCTAATCTTATAGCAAAAACATTCATAAGCAGTGCGGACAAAAAGAAAGAGGGTAAGGATGCACCCATCATAGCAAAAACCGAAACGGTGTAGTCATAAGCACTGTATTGATTTACAGAGGCCTTAATTCCCATCGGTATTCCGATTAGAATCTGTAAAATAAATGATATTAAAGCAATCATAAATGATATCCATATATAATCGGAAAGGACGTCTGTAACAGGCTTGCCGTACACAAAGGAATGACCCAGATCACCGGTTAAGGTACCTGTCAGCCATGTCCCATAGCTCTTTAATATTCCGGTAAAGCTTTTGTCAGCAAGACCATATAGCTCTTTTAAGCGCTGAACATCCTCTTGGGTCATTGCACCGCTTTGTAGAGCGGCTGATGTTTGATTATCAATATAGTCTGCAGGCATAAGCATAGAAAGCATATAGATTAAAACCGATACGCCTGCCAATATCAGCAATGCCAATGCTATTCTTTTAAGTAAATATTTCCACATATTAGCCCTCAATCCATTAAGAAGTGGTACAAGGCTTAATTATAAGCCTTGTACCCTTAATATATTCTTCTAATCTTCTAATAATATTAGTTCAACTCAACATTCCAAATAAATGATAATGGAGACTGGAATGGTGTTACATCATCGCCACTGAAGAGTGTATCAGTGTTGATAACTTCCTTGTTATATACATACATATTCTTTCTCTGATAGGTCGGTACCTCTACAGCCAAACCTGTGGAGAGTTCGAGTGCTCTCTTGTAAATAGCCTTACGCTCCTCAGTGTCAATTGTAGAACGACCTGCCATAATCAGATCATTCAGCTCATTAAGCATTGCCTTCTCTTCATCTGAACCATTCTCAAACAGATAGTAGAGACCGCTTCTTGCTGCTGAAGTACCCTGATTTACCTTCGGGTCTGAATGCCAGATCTGGAACATGTCAGGGTCAACTCCGCCGCTGCCCCATGCTGCTGCCCAAACCTGAATTCCGGATTCATAAGCTGTACTCAGCTTACCAAGGAGATTCTGGTCAGTCTCAATATCAACCTTTACACCGATTTTCTCAAGAACTGCCTGAGTATCGATAAAGATTGAGCCTGCAGGGTGATCCTTAGCTTCTGAAGGAAGTGTAAACTTAAATGTTACCTGTGTACCGGCCTTCTCATGACCATCGGGATAAGTCATTACGTTATTAGCCTCGTCATATTTATATCCTGCCTCCAGGAATAATGCCTTGGATGTCTCACCAGTCTCGTCATAAGGGAACATATCTTCCGGATTATCCGGATAAGCCCAAAGTATCTTAGTCATTGTACGATAGTTTACGCTAGCCAGCTCTTGATAATAGTTGTCTACTGCTAACTGAACATTCATAGCATGAGCAAGAGCTTTTCTAACTTCAAACTCAGGTACAGCCTGGCCCTGAATACCGATATAGCCATAACCGTCATTGTCTACCAATGTATATCCAAGCTTAGCGTAGTTATCAGCTCCGGCTGTAATATCATTAATAACAGTCATGGAAGCTGAAGGATCGGAATAGTGAACAGTTCCTGTCAGAACTGAGTCAAGTTCTGCACCTAATGCAATTTCCTGATAACGGAAGGTCTTGATCTTTGGAGAACCAAGCATGAAATTGTCATTAGCTGTATAGGTAACTACATTGTCTTTCCACTCCTGGAACACATAAGGTCCTGCTCCTAAAGGTCTGTCATTCTTTGTCTTAAGGAAATCCATGAATTCCTTATTACCGGTATCTACTCCAAAATCATTCAGATTACCGGTATATCCGTCGGTATAATAATGGAAAGGAGCAACTGTGACGCCTAATTTAAAGATTGCTGTAGGGTCTACGCCGTTAATAACAACCTTTATATATTCTCTTTCAACGCCGTCATCACATACCATTGTACCGGAAGTAATTCCACTAATACTCTTAACTCCGCCAGCTACCTGTCCTTCTGAAGAAATATATGCTGTCTTGATATAATCCTGTATGGTCAGATCTCCGGCCTTTTCATAGTTAATACCGGCATCGCTTAAGTCATAGCCATAAGCGCCGAGAATGTTTTCCCAATAAATATTAGCATCTACAGTATCTGCAGCCAAATCGTATTTATTTCCTAAACTATCTATGAAGGCACCATCGGCATCAAGTTCGCCGAATCCCCATAGAACCATACCGTATGCAGCCTGCATATTAGTGTTAGCTGCTACTTCTTCTGCGGTATATGGTGCAAAATAGTCCGGAATATAACCGGTGTAGTTTGTATTAACATAATCAATGATTTCCTGAGCAAATGTGGCTCCGGCTTCATCCAGGTAGCTCCAGAAAACTTCCTGTTGCTCCATTGTTACGCCGTCAGCAGGATTAATCACCATAGAACCGTCATCACCGGTTGTGATGCCTGCATCAAGAATTGCATCAACTGCCTCAAGTACATCAGCACTTGTCTGGAGGCGATACTCATTGATACCCTGTATGTTCATGGTATAGAATGTAGAGGATCCATCGTATTTAGGATCGCTCAATACATACATTGAGAACAAAACGTCCTTTGCAGTAATGGGTGCGCCATCACTGAAAGTAAGCTTGTTTTTCAGAATAAATGTATATGTTGTTGATGAATTACCCTCGCCAATTTCCTGTGTAAAATCATAAGCATAGCTGGGAACATCGATGCCTGCCTCAGGTGCACCAAACTTATTATAATAAAGCAGACCAATATGTGCCATACCGTTTACGTCCACGTCATAAGCCGATGTCGCAAAGAACGGACTGAACTTACCATCCAGAGTTCCTATGCTTACAACCAGAGGACTTGTTTCATTGTTGCCTGTCCTGGGTGTTACTGTAGCATCATATCTGTTAGCAGGAACGTCAGGAAGTACCTCAACCGGCTTATCAGTTCCGGTATCATCCGAAGGTTTATCGGGTGCTTTTGTTGGTGTTTCTGTTGTGTCAGGTTTTTTAGTATCATCTTTTTTGGAGCAGCCTACAGCTGAAAAGGCTAGTACAAATGCCAACAGCAGAGCAAGCATGCCCTTAGTAAACTTGAATTTCATAACTTCTCCTCCTTTAAATATTATATATTTAAATTTTTAAATATATTTGGTTTGAAATAATTTCCTTTTGTGCCTTATAATTAAAATAGGCAAAAGATATTGATTATAATCATACGTTATAATACGGATCTTCCACCTGATAGATAACCCTCTTTTGAAATTTTGACGCTTGTCTTATTGTGGCACGATGTAGCACGATGCTTTCGAATTACAATTGCGGCACTGCAAAGCGTTAAAGTCATATGGCATACTAAATCATTCATTACAAATGTAACCCGTCTAGTATTAAAAAGGTCGTCAATACCGACGACCTATTATGCCTCATGTATATCTCGCTGACCTTTTCCCCTATCCTATTTTTTGCTTTACTTATAATACGATATTAGTATTATTGTATCATTTGTATCTTTCATTAAAATATCATAGATATTATTTATTGTCAAGCATCAGCTTATCCTTTCTATATATTTCTATATCTTTTTCAAAAATCCGTCATCCATTTTCTTCCCCTTGTTTCCGTGCAAAAAGCACATTTTCTGCTTAACATCATATAATGTCACATAAGGAGGGAGTAAGATGTCTTATAACAGAAAAATCGGTATATTTGGCGGTGACAAACGTCAGGTTTATATGGCATTATCTCTGCTTAACAAAGGGTATAATGTATGCTCGTATAAACTCATTGACCAGGTTGAACACGTAAATCATATTGCTGTTGACGGCTTAAATCAATTATTTAATACATGTCAGATACTGATTGGTCCCGTTCCCCTAACTAAAGACCTCGTAACCGTATCTGAGGACAAAGTCTGTGATTTAAGCAAAACTATTATTCGTTTCATTAATAAAAAACATATGCTTATCGGTGGAATGATTCCTTCAGAAATCACTGATATATGCAACAAAAAAGGTGTATTCTGCTATGATTTTATGAAGGATGAGAAAATAGCAATAATGAATGCTGTATCGACAGCAGAAGGTGCCATAATGGAAGCAATTAAGAACAGTGACCGGAATCTTCATCAAAGCAATTGCCTTGTACTTGGTTATGGTCGATGCGGTAAGGTTCTAGCGGCTAAGCTTAAGGGTCTTGATGCACATGTAACCGTAGCGGCACGAAATGAGGAGTCCCTGGCTTATGCACAGGCAATAGGCTTTAATACGGTTAATCTTTATAAGATTAAGCCGATTTTGAATTCCTTTCAATATATTTTTAATACTATTCCCTCACTGATACTGGATTCAACATGCTTGGAATCAGTATGCCCGGATGTCGTAATAATTGATATAGCTTCTGCTCCGGGTGGAGTAGATTATGCCTATGCTCTAAACCATGGAATTAATGCAAAATTGTGTCTGGGCCTTCCCGGTAAGGTTGCCCCAAAGGCATCAGCAGATATATTAGTAACTGAAATTGAAGCTCGGATAAAAGAAAGAAGTGGTTAAATGAATATCAGTGGTAAAAATATCGGTATTGCCCTGACAGGCTCATACTGTACCTTTGACAAGGTCTTTCCTCAGATTGAAAGGCTTGTAAAGGAAAACGCCAATATATATACGATTTTTTCTTACCAGTCCCAAACGACCGATACACGCTTTGGAAAATCTGCAGACTTTATAAAGCTTGCCAAGGAGATAACAGGCAACAATCCAATAACCACAATAGTTGAGGCGGAAGAGCTTGGTCCGAATAATACACTTGATGCTGTGGTGGTTGCGCCCTGTAGCGGTAATACCTTGGCTAAAATGGCGAATGCAATAACCGATTCTCCGGTACTGATGGCAACCAAGGGTCTTCTACGTAATAATAAGCCCGTAATATTAGCTGTATCGACCAACGATGCCTTGGGTAATAATCTGAAAAATATCGGAATGTTAATAAACATAAAGAACGTATACTTTGTACCCTTTGGACAGGATAATTATAAGAGAAAGCCATATTCGATGGTCGCACAATTCGATTTGATTCTGCCCACAATTGAAAAAGCTCTGGAAGGTGTACAAATACAGCCTATTGTACTGGCACCGACATAATTAAAATGAGCTGTCTCAAAATAAGTAAATCACATACATTATTTTGGAACAGCTCTTTTATCTGTTGTTATTCTTTATTAGCCTTTTCTATTTCTGCTATGGCATTTTTTCTCATCGGGATTCTGCAGTTTTTATTATTACCGAATTCAACAATTACTACCTCTTCCATAACATCGATTACTACTCCGTAAAATCCACTGCTGGTTAGTACGCTGTCACCCTTTTCTAAGGTGGAAAGCATAGCCTGCATCTGCTTCTGCTGCTTTTTCTGAGGACGAATCAGCATAAAATACAATAACAGTCCCAGTACACCCAGCTGAATAATTAATAATAAAAAACCACCGCTATTTGAAGGTGTGTCTGTCGCATTTTCTGCCAGAAATACTAAATTATACATAAATATTACCTCCTAGGTTAAATTGAATTCTATCTATCATCCCAAGTCTTTTTCTGTATATTGACTTGGGTTATGAGTAATTTCTAAGGCTTATCTTCTTCAAGTGACAAGTCTTCCAGCTTCTGCTTTTTGTATTGCTTGTAGCTTTTATTTCGGATGGCCTCACGTATTTCCTCCATAAGATGATTATAAAAGTAAAGATTGTGGAGAACCAATAAGCGCATTCCTAACATTTCTTTAGCCTTTAATAGATGCCTTATATATGCTCTGCTATAGGTCTTACATGCAGGACAGGCACATCCCTCCTCGATAGGTCTGTCGTCTAATTCATATTTTGCATTGAATAAATTCATTTTCCCATGACCCGTATAGGCATGTCCATGTCTTCCGTTTCGGGATGGATAAACACAATCAAAGAAATCTACACCACGGTCAACTGCCTCCAGAATATTCGCCGGTGTTCCCACTCCCATAAGATATACAGGTTTATTCACAGGCAGGTGGGGTGTCGTCTCTTCAATTATTCTATACATCTCCTCGTGACTTTCACCTACCGCCAATCCACCGATAGCGTATCCGTCTAAATCCATTTCGGATATTATCCTGGCATGTTCTATTCGAATGTCTGCATAGGTACCACCCTGATTTATTCCAAACAGCATTTGCTTCTTATTTATAGTATCCTCAAGACTGTTCAGTCTGTCCAACTCATTCTTACATCGAACCAGCCATCTTGTGGTTCTTTCAACAGAGGAGCGTATATATTCCCTGTCAGCCGGATATGGAGGACATTCATCAAAAGCCATGGCTATAGTTGACGCAAGATTGGACTGTATCTGCATACTTTCCTCAGGACCCATGAATATCTTTTTTCCATCTACATGGGAGTTAAAGTAAACCCCTTCTTCCTTTATCCTTCTTAGCTTGGACAGGGAAAAAACCTGGAAACCGCCTGAATCGGTCAAAATAGGCTTATCCCAAACCATAAATTTGTGAAGTCCGCCCATTTTCTTTACTATCTCATCACCCGGTCTTACATGTAAATGATAGGTGTTGGAAAGCTGTACCTGGGTGCCGATATTGTTAAGGTCTATAGTAGATACAGCTCCCTTTATAGCCGCAGCTGTTCCTACGTTCATGAACACAGGGGTTTGAATCAAACCATGTACTGTCTTAAACTCTCCGCTTTTGGCACATCCATCCTGTTGTATTAATTTATACATAATTCCTTCTTTCTAAATATTAATCCATAAATCAGAGTTTTACATTCCGATTTTATAATGCTCATTTATAACATTACAAGTATACCTTGAAAGAATATTATTTTCAACTGTAAAATCCATAATTATTAGAGTCCAATCGTATGGATAAAGATATTGCTTTATTTTGGTGAAATTGATAGAATAAAAGCAGTACATTATCACAAAAGCATTACCACTTACAATACAGTCGGGGGTCTGTATAATGTCAATAAAAAAATCTCTGAGAACCATATTGATAATATCCTCAATTATACCTGTGGTTATTGTATCTGTTGTTGCACAGGGATTATTATCACATCGCTTGATACAAATACAAGAATCTAATTTAATGCAGGCTGCCGAGCTTAACCGCTCGGGTCTTGAGGCTATGATAGAAACCCACAAGACAGAGATTGGAATGCTGTCCCATGACAGTAGTGTGAAGACCCTCATTGGTTCGGAAAATCAAGCGGATTCATTATTATCCGATACAGTAAATTCTTTGTTATACGACAGAAAAAAGATTAATCCATACTGTCGTTCTCTTACCTTATATAATAAAGACAGACAGGCAGTTGCCAGTTCTGATTCAAATATTATCGGAGATGACGGCAAATTCAACTTAACTCTGTCCTATATGTTTGCCACCAAAAAGGCAGCCGTAGGGGTCAGCGGTTTCATAGATAATGCAATCGAAATCGGTTATCCTGTTCTGAACGATGATTTCTACAGCCCACCGTCGGGCTACATAGTCAGTATATTAAATATATCCTATTTTGATAATTTTCTTGACGCAGTAACCTTTGGGGATACAGGCGAGGCCGTTCTAATGGACCGACATGGGGTTATCCTGTATCATCCTGACGAATCCCTGATAGGCACTACCGTCACCTCACCACGGTTTCAGTCTGTTGTAGATGACTATAATAGGGGTACGATACCGTCCAGCGGATCATTTGAATATTATTATGATAATGCCAATCGAATATATGGTTATAGTGTTATTCCCGAAATGGACTGGGTCTTATTCGTAAAGCAGGATGTATCTGAGATTTGGTCCATGACAAGTCTGATATTGACACTGTTAATATTTATCTGTGCGGTATTGTTAATATTTATAATTATATTCGCTCATTCACTGTCTAAGAGATATACCGAGCCCATAATAGCACTAAGAGATGCAATGCGTACGGCCTCCGATGGAGACCTGGCCGTTCAAACCAACATAAAGAGTAAGAATGAGCTGGGTGAATTGTCTAAGAATTTTAATAAGATGCTGCATATTATTAGGACTAACTATGAGGATTTAGCCTCAATGCACGAGGAGCTTCTTGCCAATGAGGAGCAGCTTAGAAACAATTATGATCATATAGAGTATCTTGCTTATCATGATACCTTGACTAATCTCCCTAACAAGCTGGCTTTTCTCGATTATGTCATAGCCGCGTTGCTTTCTTCACCGGAGGATAACAAATCCCATGCCGTATACTTTGTCGATCTTGACAATTTCAAGACCGTAAACGATACTCTCGGTCACGAATATGGCGATTCTCTGCTAATACATACGGCTAAGATACTGACCTCTATCGGAGAAAACAGTATGCTTGCGAGGGCCGGCGGAGACGAATTCCTTATATTCAGAGAAAACATCGCTTCTAAGGAAGAGGCTTTGGAATATGCAGATAATATAATTAAGCGGTTTAATGATCCTATAGAAATCGACGGTGAGTTTATATACTTATCCATGAGCATAGGAATTGCCATATATCCCGATAACGGTCTTTCTCCCAACGCATTAATAAAAAATGCCGATATTGCCATGTATAGATCCAAGGATACCGGAAAAAACAAATACACCCTATTTGATTCAAAGATGGAGGAGGAGCTTAATCGAAACACCAGCATAATCGAAGTTCTGAGGGGAGCCATCGAGAATAGGGACATCTATCTTCAATATCAACCACAAATTGAGCTGGCAACTAATACGATAATTGGTTTTGAGGCACTGATGAGAATCCGAAGTGATACTTTAGGTTTTCTAACTCCTGAGGAGTTCATACCGGTTGCGGAGGAAAGCGGATTAATTATTGAATTAAGTGCCTGGTTGATTAGGGAAGCCTGCCGCTTTAATAAGATGCTGATAGACCATGGTATTACTCCCAGACGTGTTGCGGTAAATATCTCTTCTCTACAGATAAATCGTCCGGGATTCGTTGAATTTCTATCGGATGTCTTAGATGAGACAGGCCTACCTCCCGAGTACCTGGTAATCGAAATCACAGAGAGCACTCTGGTATCCTCTATAGTTGATGCCTCTGAACTTTTACATAATCTTCAGAAACTGGGAGTCAAAATCTCTCTGGATGACTTCGGTACCGGATATTCATCACTAAATTATCTTACAAAAATGCCTATAGATACTCTTAAAATAGATAAATCCTTTATTGATAATATATGTACAAATAAAAAGGATGCACATATAGCAGAGTCAATTATCGGACTCGCCCATAGCCTGAAAATCAAGGTGGTTGCAGAGGGTGTGGAGACCAAAGAGCAACTGGAGCTGTTAAGAGAAAAGAAATGCGACATAGTACAGGGCTATGTATTCTATACTCCACTCCATCCGGAGGAATTAGAGGATTTGATTAAACGCCAATAATAATAAGGGGCTTTCGCCCCTTATTTTTTACTGCAAATATTCTTAATGTATTATTTTGCTGCGCCTGCGCTTCCCAATACATTTACAATCTTATGCCTTACTAATTTCTTGATATTCTCTCTGCCTACTGTCAGATACTGTCTGGGATCGAAATGACTCGGATTGTTTGTAAGATGCTCTCTTATTCCTGCAGTAAATGCAAGCCTTAAGTCTGAGTCAATATTAATCTTACATACCGCCATTCTGGCAGCTTTTCTAAGCATTTCCTCAGGAATACCAATCGCATCATCCAGTTTACCGCCATTTTCAGATATGATTTTAACGTATTCCTGTGATACTGATGAAGCACCGTGTAAAACAATAGGGAAATTAGGTAATCTTCTCTCAATCTCCTCTAATATATCAAAACGAAGCTGAGGCTTCTGACCGGGCTTGAATTTGAATGCGCCGTGACTTGTTCCGATGGCTATTGCAAGGGAATCTACTCCGGTACGGGATACAAACTCTTCTACCTCTTCCGGTTTAGTATATGAAGCATCCTCTTCACTTACATTAACATCGTCCTCTATACCTGCCAGCTTACCAAGCTCTCCCTCTACGGTTACGCCTCTTTCATGAGCATAATCAACTACCTTTTTGGTTAGCATGATATTGTCCTCAAAACTGTGCTTTGAACCATCTATCATAACGGAGGTAAAGCCACCGTCTATACAGGCCTTGCATATTTCAAAATCCTCACCATGATCCAGATGAAGTGCTATAGGAAGATCGGTCTCTAATAAAGCCGCCTCAACTAATTTAACAAGGTAATTATGTCTGGCATATTTTCTTGCTCCTGCAGAAACCTGTAGTATAATTGGAGAATTTTCTTCCTTCGCAGCTTCCGTGATGCCCTGAATTATTTCCATGTTATTTACATTGAATGCTCCTATAGCATATCCGCCGGCATAAGCCTTTTCGAACATTTCCTTTGTAGTAACTAATGCCATAAAACTATCATTCCTTTCCATTTCGTAAAATTTTTAACATATAAAGCTTTTTCTATTATACCACAAATAAATTTCTTGCAAAGTAATTTTTACAAATATTATATATAGAAGGCTTTGATGTTCGTTGCCAATTGCTTCTTGATTAATTATTGCTATAGATATAAAATATATTCATTAGAAGGAGGACTTATGAAAGCAAAACGAGTTAAAGAATCTATAACCGAACAGGTTCATATTGTGATGCCGTTTCATATAAGCCAAGGCGACCGTCTGTTCGGCGGACAGCTGTTGGCTTGGATTGATGAGGTATCCGCCGTGACTGCCAGGCGTCACTGTGGTCGTGATGTCACAACAGCCGCCATCGATAACCTCCAATTTAAAGCCGCTGTGCATTTGAACAATATAGTGGTATTAATCGGCAGAGTAACCTATGTCGGAAAAACTTCCATGGAGATTAGGGTCGACACCTATGTGGAGGATCATCTTTCAGGAACAAGGAAGGTAGTCAATAGGGCATATCTTGTCATGGTAGCTCTGGATGAAAACGATAAGCCCACTGAGGTACCCCGTCTTATTCTTGAGACCGAGTCCGAGCATGCCGAATGGGAAGCAGGATTCCGAAGAAAACAGCTTCGCAGCGAAAGGCGGATAGAAGGATACTAAACAGATGCTCCATGAATATGTCTGATATAAAAGAACATATATTGCTGAATGATTCCGGCATATCCGTTATACTGTGTCGGATCAAATTTATCCTGATAATACTCAGACAATACTCTCTTCATCCAGACATCTATAGGGAATGCCTCTATATGATGTAAGCCAAAAAGTGACACGCAATTTGCCACCTTGTCTCCTACTCCACGTAAGCTTTTTAAAGATTTTACCGCCACATCATTATCGCAGGCGATAAGAGCTTTTAAATCAATCTTTCCTGAGGCTACTGCACGGGCTGCTCCGATTATATACTCGTCTCTATAGCCTAATTTTAGAGCCCGAAGATCCTCCTTTTTGGCATCCGCAAGAATCTCCGGTTTAGGAAAGGTATAATATACGACACCCTTTGAACTATCACTTTGACGTTCACCATAAGCCTCACATATCCTTTCGATACAACTCTTAATCGAAGGAATATTCTTGTTCTGAGAGATTATAAAGCTTATTAGTGTTTCAAAAGGATCCTGCCTCAATATTCGTATTCCGCTTCCATATGAAGCTGCTTTTCTTAAAAAATCATCGGGGCCATCGATCAGCCTGTCAACTATAGTGCCATAATCAAACTCAAGATCAAAATAATCCTTCCATATCAACTCATAATCTTTCTCACTGCAAGAAATCTCTATAACATCATCTTCCAGCTGCTGAAGCTCTATGTAACGATTAAACGCTATTAAGCCGTGTGTATTATGTGCTGTCTGATTCATACGAAAGCACTGACCGGAATCTGCAATCTGTTTAATGTTAAAATTTTTATTTCTAATTCTCATTGTTCCCTCTTTCGGTAATAAATAGTGTTTTACATTCTTCATTATAAAAGTGTTCATAATATTCTACAAGTGTAATATTTTTCTCAATAAGCAGTATGCTGAATATGGTATTGAAAAAAATATTGGTTTTATATATAAATATTGACAATATAGCCCTGACAAGTATAGAATAATTGTTAGAGTTTTCAATGCTTTAGCGTGTAAAAGTATTGATTATGAAAATAACTATAGAAAAGTGAGGGATAATATGAGCCATACTTCTTACAACCCCTATGAATCAGCAAAAAAGCAATTTGATCATGTTGCAGACCAAATCGGACTCGATACGTCAATCCGTGAGCTTTTAAGGCAGCCCAGCAAAGAATTCCATTTTACCATTCCTGTAAAGATGGACGATGGAACTACTAAGGTGTTTAACGGATATCGAATTCAGCATAATGATGCCAGAGGCCCCGCAAAGGGAGGTATACGTTTTCATCCACAGGAAACTGTTGATACGATTCGTGCCCTATCCATGTGGATGACATGGAAATGTGCCGTTGTAGATATACCCTTAGGCGGAGGAAAGGGCGGTATTATCTGTGACCCCCATACATTATCAAAGGGAGAACAGGAAAGACTATGCCGTGGCTATATAAGGCAGCTTTATAAGAATATGGGTCCTAATATGGATGTACCTGCTCCTGATGTAATGTCCAACGGACAGCATATGCTTTGGATGTTGGACGAGTATGAGACTATCGCAGGGGAACGCTTTCCGGGAGCAATTACCGGTAAACCTGTCGGAATGGGCGGTTCACTCGGTCGTACCGAAGCAACGGGATATGGCGTTATATATACCTTAAGAGAAGCGTTAAAGAAATTAAATATAGACATAGCTTCAACGACCGCAAGCCTACAGGGCTTTGGTAATGTTGCCGAATACGCTGCAAGGTTATATACAAGCATGGGCGGTAAGATAATTGCCATTTCCTGCTGGGATAATAATGATAAGACAGCATATACCTACAGAAAGACCGATGGCATTGATATCGAGCAGATGACCGGTATTAAGGATGCTTTTGGTACAATCGACAAGCAAAAGGCTTTAGCATTAGGCTATAAGCTGCTTGACGGTGATGCGTGGATAGCTCAGGATGTAGATATTTTGCTGCCATGTGCCTTGGAGAATCAGATTACACCGGATACATTCGTAAAGATCAGTAAGCAGGTAAGGGTTATTTGCGAAGGTGCCAATGGTCCTACTACACCGGATTGTGATGAGCTTATTAAGGAAAGAGGAATATATCTGATTCCGGATTTCTTGTGCAATGCAGGCGGTGTAACCTGTAGTTATTTCGAACAGGTACAGTGTAATATGAACTATTTCTGGACCAAAGAAGAAGTGCTTGAGAAGTTGGATAATATAATGACAAAGGCATTCCATGCCGTTCACAATCTTGCACAGGAAAAGAATCTTTATATGCGTGATGCCGCGTATGTCATCTCAATTAATCGTGTGGCTGAGGCTGTCAAGCTTCGCGGATGGATTTAAGTGTTGACATTGTCTATATAATCACTTATAATACTGCTGACATGACAGCTATCATGTCAGCAGAGGATGGTGAATAGTATGGACAATTCAAATAAAAATAATAAAGTAAAGATTATGACGATATCCGCACTTCTTTGTGCACTGGGAATATTAATACCAATGACTTTTCCTAAAATAGTTGTAGAGCCCGCGTCATATACATTGGCAAGCCATGTGCCTATATTTATAGCAATATTTATATCTCCTGTTGTGGCTACTTTTGTAGCTATTATATCAACACTGGGCTTCTTAGTGGCAGGCTTTGCCCCCGTGATAGTACTCAGGGCTTTGTCACATTTGCTATTTGCATTGATTGGTGCATTTATATTAAAGAAGTATAACCATATGCTACAATCCTTCAAAAGCACAGCTCTATACGCAGTCATTATATCTCTGTTACATGGAGCAGCCGAGGTAGCAGTTGTAACATATTTTTATAACGTCAGTGGTGTAACACAGGGATTCTATGATAAGGGATATTTTATCTCCGTAATAATTCTTGTAGGAGTGGGAACTCTGATTCATAGTATAATTGATTTTGCTATTGCTACATTTGTGTGGATACCCTTGCAGAAGGTCATATCAATACCTGCAAATGCCAGAATAAAAATCAAATAATAATGGCGCCAAGCTTTTTAGGATAATTATGGGGAGTATCGATTTGTCGATGCTCCCTCTTTATGCCTTATAAACGGGAAAATGGTTGTCAGGAAACCGAATCTAATTTATAATTAAGAAAGCGTTTGAACTGGGAGGCCGAATATGTACAGATCGTCAGATAAAAATGAAATCAAGGGAAATAAGCCGGAATGGATTAATCGTTTATATCCGATTGTGATGATTGCTATTATATATCTTGTTTTTTTTGCTCTTGACATAGGCTGTCCCATTAAATTCTTTACGGGAATTTCCTGCCCCGGCTGTGGTATGACAAGAGCCGTGTGGTCGGCTGTGAGACTACGATTTAATGAAGCTTTTTACTATCATCCTCTGTTTGGTCTTGTACCCATCATGTTTGTATTATATATATTTGGTTACAAAATAAAAACCCGCTATGTAAAGTACATATGGGCAGTAATAATAGCTCTGTTCTTGTTAGTCTATATAATTCGACTTCTATTTTACCCAAATAATATAGTATTAATTGACATAAGCAACGGATTCATGTTAAAATTTATACAAAATAAAATCCTGGGAGGATGAAAGATGATTAAGCGTAGAAGTCTATTGACACTAATTTTACTGTCTTTTATTACTTTTGGTATCTATGGTATTATATTTTGGTATAGCTATGCCGAAGATATGAACCGTATCTGCCAAGGGGACGGAAAGGAAACAAAGAACTTTATTATTGTAATTCTTCTATCAATTATAACATGTGGAATATACACTTATATATGGTATTATGGTATAGGTAACCGCTTAAGTGAAAATGCTCCACGTTATAACACAAGCTTCCAAGAAAACGGAACCACTGTTTTACTTTGGATGATTATTGGTAGTGCACTCTGTGGAATAGGCCCCTTAATTGCCATGCATATCCTAATTAAGAATATGAATGAACTCGGTGACCGTTATAACCAGATGTTCTATGGAAATAATGCTTATCAGCAGTAAAGATTTATAAACATACATAAAACTAATAACAAGCTACAGTAATAACTTACTGTAGCTTGTTTTATATCGCCATATTCATCACCACTGATGATATACTATTATTCCTATAAGTCCTGTACCCAACATAATAAATATGGGGCTTGGTTTCCATTTCCTTAAGACAAACAGGGCAGCCGCAAATAAAATCACTGCTACTACATTAATATCCTCTAAATTTAATGTTATTCCCTTCGTATTCCAAAAAGCCAGCGATAATATTGACATTCCGGCAGAGCCTATTAACGCCACGACTGTCGGACGAATACCCTGTAGAATTCCCTGTACGATATTTAGCTTCTTATAACGAAAATAGAACCAAGCAAGAATCAGTACTATTATAAATGAAGGTGTCACACATCCAATCGTTGAAACAATCGAGCCGAGTATTCCGGCTATCTGATTGCCTACGAATGATGCCGAATTTATGGCAATCGGCCCCGGAGTCATCTCTGCAATGGTAACCAAATCCGTAAATTCCTGTAGAGTAAGCCAGCCGTTAATATCTACAATCTGTTCTTTAATTAACGGCAGTGCTGCATAACCGCCACCGATGCTAAATAATCCAATCTGAAGGAAGCTAATGAACAACTTAATGTAAATCATGGTTCATTCCTCCTTTTCTAGTGCGATATAAAAACATTAGCATACCAATTAATCCGGAAGCCAATATAACTATTATTACATTAACCTTAAAAAAGAATACCGCAATAAATGCAGTTATCATCATAATAATAGAAAAAATCTCTTTTTTCTTTATAACATTTCCGCTAAGTCCTATAACCACATCAACTATTACAGCAGACACACCGGCCTGCATACCCTTAAGCATAGCACTTATATACATATTATCACGAAATTCCTGATAGAAAAACGAAACAACAGTCAGAATAATCAGTGGAGGAAGCACAGTTCCGATAGTGGATAAGGCTGCTCCCAGTACTCCGGCAATCTTATAACCCACCATTATTGCCGTATTGACTGCAATAGGCCCCGGAGATGACTGAGCTATGGCAATCATATTAAGCATCTCCTCTTCCTCAATCCACTTAAGTTGATTTACATATTTTTTCTTCATCAGCGGTACAATCACATATCCTCCACCAAATGTAAATGCGCTTAGCAAAAAGGCGGAGGAAAACAATGTCCAGTATGTCGGTAATTTTTTTCTCATATCATGCCCTTCTCTTCTCTCGTAGTTTCTTATGTGTTACTGTAGTATCCGGATAAATGTATTCTTCCCTTCTTTGACTAATTTAATATATCCTTCACCATCTGCACCTCTTCTTTACTGCACTCTATATTACTATATCTTGCTTTCTCATATATGGCTGTAAGTAATGCTTTCCTTTTTTGCATTGAAGATTCATCTAAGTCAGAATCCCTGATTTCAAAAGCGTATTCCGACAGCTCATTAGGCAACTTGTACTTTAATGATTTGTCGGGCTGTGCATTCTTTAGCACGGCACGCATGTATTGCCTTCGTATCCTTATGTTGTTCGACCGCCCAAACAGAGACAGAATACCCCGTCGTAACGACGACTTATTCCCGGTGCTGTTATCAGCCTTTATAAATGTGGTGATTTCCTTAATCCTGTCTTCGCCATAAATCTCAGTTCTGGAATGGAAAATATCATAGATTTTTCGTAATCCATATACTATTAGAATCAAAGCAGTAATTATAGCAGCCCCTGCAAGTATATATGATAAAATTTCTGCCAGAAGAGATGGCTCCTTATCAACAAACTGGTAATAATCTTCTATAATCTCCTCATCCGAAGTAATTTCCTCAGGCTCTCTCCATAGTAGCATATAGACCGTTATTATGAACTTTACCAGTGCAATAAAGCCAGCCTTCAAGACACGGCTAAAGCCACCCAATGGAATCTGTGAAAACAGAATCATTACTATTAAGCTAAGAAGGATAAACCCTACTATATAGAGGATATTGGAAGACCGAATCTTTCTTAAGGGGATATTAACCTTATCCTCATGCTTGCTGAAATAATAATATGAATTAACACAGTACATATTTATGATATATAGTATCCCAAATGCTATGGCTATACTAAAGAATAAAAATTTAAGTATAGTGTATTGAGGATAAACAGATATACAGAACATATACATGGCAATAAATATGACGGACAAAGCAAGGGAAGAATTCTTAACCTTATTTTTTAGGCTCAGTACGAATTCTGTTACTCCCAATGCAATAATATTTATCCCAAACACACCCCTTAGTATAACATCATTTGACAGAATAATATAGGCCGTCAGCAGAACCAAATGTAAGGCGATAAAGCTCCATATATTTTTAGTGTATTTTCGTATTAAATAAGATATTATGGCTGCCGGAAGAAGCAACAAACCCTTCACGATATATGAATACTGTTCAGTTATACTAAAAAAAATAAAAGAAGTAAATGTGAAGAAGACCATGAATCTTATTATTAGATTAATGATATCTATTCCAATTCGATACTGTTTATTCATTGGCCGCCTCCCTGATTATAATACTATGTTCCATTCTATGATATGCCCTGACAACTCCTCACTGACACTGACCCTCACATGCTGATTGATCGGAACAATCCACGAAAATTCCCTTTTCACCCGCCTCTGTGCCAACATAAGCTGCTGTAAGTCTTCCTTCTGATAATGGGACAGGATAATCACATGGCTGTTAACCGTCGTATCCATAAGACATTTGTGCATTATCGGTAAAAAAGGCTTAGGCTCCAGTCCCAGATCGATTCTTGCCAATGATTCCTGAATCGACTGAAAATGATTGCTTCCGGAACCGGCAGGCACCTCTATTGCTTCCTTTGTAATCAAATCCTTTGCATTAGTGTATATGGAGACAGGTATGCCTTGCCTGATAAATTCTCTCGAAAGCGATGCCGCAATACGAATACTCTCCTCATTTAAATCATCATATTTCCAAATTGTCTCAGACTCAGTATTAATGAGGATTATAACATTTTGAGAAGAAGTATAATCAAAGACATTTACTTTGAGCATATCCGTCTTTGCCGATGCCTTCCAGTTAATAGATTTCATACCGTCATAGGACTGATATTCTCTGACATTCCGGAATTCGAAGGGATCTTCTATTATGTAACGTTTTGAAATAACCGATCCCAGCATTTTAGAAAAGGTCGCTTCCAGTCTGGTGGTTTCAATCGGCTTGGGATATACATATAGGTGAATATTAATATCAAAGGTATCGACATGCTCTTTTGTCATAAACAGATCTGAGCATATAATTTCCATTCGTTCTATTGTATAGTAACCTCTCTTAGTACATTCAAACGTCAAAGCTTTTGTCAGTGTCTGATACATCATAACCGAGGTCATTTCACTTCGGTAAAAATTATCAGATACAACCGAATTATCCATATCTCTGAAGTTAAATGTTCGTGAGGTCATGAATTTAACCTGTAACACCGGCAGAGGAAGCAGCTTACGGTTTGATATTGTTTCAATAAGAGACAGTTCTTCTCCCTCTATGGCCGCATCTTTGGAAAAGCTTAAATCAACATTAAGCCCCTTATTCCATAATTTTCGATATAAATATTCCTGCAGTTTATAGAGCAATACCGCCCCTAATAATGCCATAACGAGGTTCATGTGTGTGTCCTCCAGAGTTAGGTATTTATATACTTAGTCCTTCTGAAAAGTCTCCGTGGGTACCGGTATGTCAGATAAAATACTATTCATAATGTCTAAAGTGGTTTCACTCTTCTGGAAGGTTGCACGAAGTACCAGACGATGTGCTAGTACATAGGGTGCCAAATATTTGATTATCTCAGGAGTAGCATAGGAAAGTCCCTTAATTGCTGAATATGCCTGTACGGTTCTTAATAATGCCAGGCTGCCTCTGGGACTGGCACCTAATATTACGCTTTTATTATCCCTCGTTTTTTGGGTAATTGCTATTATATATTCCATTAATACTGGATGAACATATACTGAATGTACCGCTCTTTGAGCCACAAGAAGATCATCTAATGAGCATACCGGTGACAGCCTTGCGATAGGATCATCATCGATAAATCTTTCTAAAATGTTAATTTCCTCATTAAATGATGGAAATCCCACGCTAAGCTGCATCATAAAACGGTCTAGCTGAGCTTCCGGTAACGGATATGTACCCGCAGTCTCAACAGGATTCTGTGTTGCGATTACCAGGAATGGTCTCTTCAAAAGATGTGATTCCCCATCTATGGTAATCTGCCTTTCCTCCATACATTCAAGTAGACTGGATTGTGTTCGCGGTGTTGCTCTGTTAATCTCATCAGCCAATAATATATTAGTGAATGCCGGACCGCTTCTAAATGTAAACTCTCCCTCTTTCTGATTATAATAATTCAATCCTGTAATATCGGATGGAAGTAAATCCGGTGTAAACTGAATCCTTTTAAAATCCGCATCAATAGACTTTGCCAGAGATTTTGCCAGCATGGTCTTTCCCGTTCCTGGTACATCCTCCAGCAGAACATGGCCATTAGATAATAATGCCGTTATCAGTAACTCCACCACATCCGATTTTCCGATTATAACCCTATTAATATTATTCTTTATCGCCTCAACCAGCCTCTTTAATCCTTGTACATCCATACCTGTTACCCCCCCCTCATTGTTTCACATCTCATTACGAAATTATTATATATATTGTAACCCGATAAGATTAATCTATCGGGATATCAAGTCTGTCTTTTACCGTCTCCTTAAAATCCTCAATAGCCTGATCTCTTGTTTTATTCCCCTCAACATACTCACGCACCTGTTCACGCCATAATGAGTTAATGAAATCATCATACTGAGTCAAAACATTCCCATTTGCCAGCTTTGCAGCCTTGCCAAACACATCAAATATATTCTGATTACCAATGAAATCCAACTCGCCGACAGATTTATTCATAACAGTACCCGATGCTACAGCCTCAAATTTGTCATTCCCAAATATTTTTAAGAGACCATTAGCCCATTTATACTGCAGACCGCTTTCGGAGCTGTCAAGAGTAAGCCATTTAATAATCTCGGCTATTGCTTCCTTGTGCCTGGAATCCTTATTTACATAAATCCATGTGCCACCCCAGAAGAAGCCCTCTGGGGGCTCGCATACAGCCCAATCACCATAAGTACCTTCTCCAATCTTATTACTGCCGTAGTTACTCATCATTATGTAATTTATAAACCATGAGGGTCCGAAAAATCCGAAAATCTCCTTCTCACCCTTACCCTCCATGTCAGCATACCATTCTTCTGTCCAATCTTTTGTATTATTACTGTAACCGTTGTCTTTGAGTAGCTTAGCATAATCAAGAAACGCCTCTCTCTTAGGATCTATATAAAGCTTTCCGTCAACAATCCATGGCTTTTCAGCGCTGTTAAATATAGAGTGCCAAATATCACCATCACCGGATACGATACCATATCCCTTATCCCTTAGTTCATCCGCCGCTTCAAAAAACTTATCCCAGCCCGGACCGATTTTATCCTTAATCACCTCAGGATCGTCTGTTCCCCATACATTCTTTGCAATCGAACGACGATATATGAAGGCACCTCCGGTTCCCCGATGAGCAAGACTTACAATTTCACCCTCCGGATTTGTACCCATATCAATGACATACTGGGCGATATCAGCCTCAATAATAAGATTATCCACATCGATCCCAAGCTCCTTATAAGGTATTGCATACTTAGAATCGCTATCCTTAGAGTATTTTGGCACTCTGGAACTTTCAACACAATAAATATCGGGTATTGATTCACCACCCCTCTTAAGGAACTCGTCAAGGAATACATGAAAATCACCATCCACTGTGGCGAAGGTGACCATCTTGATTTCATAAGGAAAATCCGGATTAAGCTCCTTATACTTATTTAGCATATTGGGTACTTCATCTGTTTGACTAAAAACATTAATGACATTCTTATTAGGAGTCTCTGTTATCGTAGCTTCATCATTATCTTCATCTTTTGCAACTTCTGTCGGAGAAACACTTGGATAAATTGTGCTGTCACTCTCTTTATCACAGGCTGTTAATGACATAGACATTAAAAGCAGACAAAATATTAATAACCCTGCAAAACGCTTCATTTTGATCCCCCTAATACTCGAAAGACTACATATACTCAATACTTATGACAATTTCCTAAATTAGCTATATTATACCATGTTTTATGGTTTAAGGACATATGAATATTGAAGTGGGTTTACTATAATAAATTACAGAAAATTGTAATAGTTCCTTAATGGGCTACTCATTCGGAGACGTAAACTCATTCGGAGACGTAAACGGTTTCTATGTTTACAGAATATGTCTATTGGTTTATAATGGATGTCCATGAGACCTCCCCGGGTAAGAACGCAATCTTTCCTTCCATATATCTGCCACATTTACACCATAGACTTCCGAGTAGTTTAGGGTTTTGGTTTGTCTAGCAACCTTGCCCAGTCTATGTATGCCTGATGTGATTTC
>JAAYTK010000075.1 GCA_012523775.1 Clostridiales bacterium
TACCGTTGCGTGTTTCCTCAGCTGTCAGGACCTCTTTCTAATCTGTCCGAAAAAATATTTGAGGCGACCGAACCTAAAGTTTTTAGAACCATCAGAAATGCATTGTTTGATTGAATTTATTTACTGAGTATATAGTTTTATTATAAAAGGAGGCGAAGCAATGGCATCATGGAAATCCAGAGGGCTTCGAGGCTCTATGTTGGAGGAAATGATTAATATAACTAATAGTAAATACAGAGAGAAACGCCTTGCTTTAATCCAGAAGGTTCCGACTCCGATCACCCCGATTAGTATCGATAAGGAAAACAGACATATAAATCTGGCATATTTTGAACAGAAAAGTACGGTGGATTATATCGGTGTGGTACAGGGAATACCGGTATGCTTCGATGCAAAGGAATGTGCAGGGGATACATTTAGTCTGAACAATGTCCATGAGCATCAGATAAGTTTCATGTCTGAATTCGAGGAGCAAAACGGAGTTGCTTTTCTACTGATTTATTTTAAGAAGTATGATACATATTATTATCTGACCTATGACATGTTGGTAGGGTTTTGGAAGAGGGCATTGGATGGCGGAAGAAAGAGCTTTCGCTTCGATGAACTTGACCCATCCTATAGGATAAATATTCAAAACGGAGTATGTATCCATTACTTAGAACAGCTACAAAGAGATCTTTCTGAAAGAGATAATAATACATAAAAAAGGTGTTGACATAAATTAACTTATAAACTATAATGTTTAAAACATTAGCATGGTAGCGAATTATCACGTTACCATGCTAAATCATAATCGGAAGGTAGGTGCTATTATGAAGGATACACTTCTTCATACCCCGGAGGGAGTAAGAGATATTTATAATACTGAATGTGCTGTGAAGCTTCTATTAGAAAAGAATCTCCATCAGGTGCTTACGCTTCATGGATTTAGAGATATTCAGACTCCAAGCTTTGAGTTCTTTGATATTTTCAATCAGGAGCGGGGAACGGTAGCATCCAAAGATATGTATAAGCTCTTTGATAAGGAAGGAAGAACGATGGTTCTTCGACCGGATATAACACCCTCCATCGCCAGATGTGTTGCAAAATATTATAAGGATGAAGAACTTCCCATACGACTCTGTTACATAGGCAATACTTATATTAACAGCACAGCATATCAGGGTAAGCTTAAGGAAGTCACGCAGCTGGGCGCCGAGCTCGTAAATGATGACAGCGTCGATGCAGATGCTGAGATGCTTGCAATAACTATCGAATGTCTGCTTCAATCAGGACTTAAGGAATTTCAACTGGAAATAGGAAACGCGGACTTCTTTCGTTCATTGGTAAAGGAAGCAGGATTTGAGGATGAAGAGGATATAGCCAAGCTTAAGAACCTTATCGAGAATAAGAACATGTTCGGTATGGAAGAAATTATAATGAACAAGAATATGTCTAAAGAGCTTGAAGATATGTTTCTTAAGCTGCCGGAGTTGTTCGGTACCTTGGAAATACTGGATTATGCCAAAGGTGTATCTAAGAATCCCCGTACAATAAAGGCAATAAAAAGGCTTGAAAACATATACGAGATTATGAAAGAATATGGCTTCGAGAAGTATATATCCTTTGATCTGGGTATGCTTAGTAAATATGATTATTATACCGGAATAATATTTAAAGCCTATACTTACAAAACCGGAGAAGCAATCGTAACAGGCGGACGATACGACAATCTGGTTGGACAATTTGGTAAGAATTGTCCTGCGATCGGGCTGGCTATAGTTATTGATAATCTTATGCTGGCATTATCCCGACAGGAGCTTCTTCCCACCATTGATTCGTCTGATACGTTAATAGTCTATACATCTAAATACCGTAAAGAGGCTATCATGCTGGCAAACTATTTCCGTAAGGATGGAAACAATGTTATTCTACAGGTGTCGAAAGATAAAATGGATATTGATGGATATCAATCATATATGAATAATATGAATATTGGCGGATTGATATATATAGACAACGACAGGAATTTAATCGTTATGGATGCCGCCACCGGTAAGAAACAGACAATGGATATTAAGGGCTTTTTAAATAATAATCATGAAGAATGAGGGAGAGGTATATGAAATATATTACTATCGCATTGGCTAAGGGAAGATTAGCTTTCGAAGCCTTAAGTCTATTAGAGAAAATAGGAATAACCTGCGACGAGATTAAGGATAAAACATCGAGAAAGCTTATATTTGTAAATGAAGAGCTAAAGCTTAAGTTCTTTCTGGCAAAGGCCAACGATGTTCCTACATATGTGGAATACGGAGCTGCTGATATTGGTGTTGCAGGTAAGGACACCTTGCTTGAAGAAGGTAGAAAGATGTATGAGGTCCTGGATTTAGGTATCGGTAAATGTAAGATGTGTGTAGCGGGTCCTTCAGCATCCAAGAGTCTGCTTCACCACGGCGGGCTTATCCGTGTGGCGACCAAATACCCCAATATTGCCAAGGATTATTTCTATAATAAAAAGCATCAGACAGTAGAGATTATAAAGCTGAACGGATCTATAGAGTTGGCTCCTATTGTGGGGCTGTCCGAGGTCATTGTAGATATTGTTGAGACCGGCTCTACTCTAAGGGAAAACGGATTAGTTATTCTTGAAGAGATATGCAATATATCTGCAAGAATGGTGGTAAATGAAGTCAGTATGAAGATGGAGCATGAACGGATTTCTAAGATTATTAAGGACTTAAAGCAAATCTTATTATAAATTCAGGCATCTGACCTAAAGGGGAGGAATCATATATGAAAATTATAGAGTTAAATGATAAAACAAAAAAGAATATATTGGAGAACTTATTAAAACGAAGTCCTAATCAATATAAAGAATATACAGAGACAGTGGACAGGATAATTAATGATGTACGTGATAATGGTGACAAGGCTTTATTTTCATACACCAAAAAGTTCGATAAGGTAGATATTAATGCAGATAATATCAGAGTAACCGATGAGGAGATACAAAAAGCCTATCAGGATGTAAGTCAGGATGTTATAGATGTTATAAGGAAGGCAAAGGATAACATCGAAGAGTTTCACAGAAAACAAAGGCAAAACAGCTGGTTCGATGCATCCAAGGAGGGTATTATTCTCGGTCAGAAGATAACTCCCATCGAAAAGGTCGGAATATATGTTCCCGGAGGAACGGCTCCATATCTCTCTACAGTACTTATGGATGTTATTCCTGCCAAGGTCGCAGGAGTACCCAGGATAGTTATGGTGACTCCCCCAGATAAAGAAGGAAGGGTTAATTCGGGTACATTGGTTGCAGCCAAAGAAGCCGGAGTAAGTGAAATATATAAGGCCGGAGGGGCCCAGGCAGTTGCAGCTCTGGCATTTGGTACGGAGAGCATACCTAAGGTGGATAAAATAGTTGGACCGGGGAATATTTATGTTGCATTAGCCAAAAAGGCCGTATATGGACATGTCAGTATAGATTCCATAGCGGGACCCAGTGAAATACTGGTACTTGCGGATGAGACGGCTAACCCCAGATTCATAGCGGCAGATATATTGTCTCAGGCAGAGCATGACGAGCTGGCTTCTTCCATTCTTGTCACAACCAGCAGAGAATTGGCCTTGGAAGTTTCTAAGGAAGTTGATTCGTTCGTTGATAAGCTGTCACGAAGGGATATAATCAGAAAATCCCTTGAAAATTATGGATATCTGTTAGTTGCCAAGAATATGGATGAGGCTATAGAGGTGACCAATGAAATTGCTACAGAGCATTTAGAAATCATAACCAAGGATCCATTTATGGTTATGACCAGAATAAAGAATGCCGGTGCTATATTTATCGGAGAATACTCCAGCGAACCATTAGGAGATTATATGGCAGGACCTAATCATACTCTGCCAACAAACGGTACTGCTAAGTTCTTCTCACCCCTTAGTGTGGATGACTTTATTAAGAAGTCCAGTATTATTTCATATAGTAAGGATGCTTTAGAAAAGATTCACTTAGACATAGAGTGCTTCGCTAAGGCCGAAGGCTTTACAGCACATGCCAATTCAATAGCGGTAAGATTTGAAGACTAAATAACAGTTTGACAGATAATTCATATATCGTGTATGATATACACGATAAGCAGGTTAGATATAAATATGGCGAGCATAAAAGGAAGGAAGTATTTCTTATGGAGGGTAGAATTTCAACAATAAACCGTAAAACCAAGGAAACAGAAGTAAATCTGGAGTTTTCCTTAGATGGAAGGGGTAATTCTCAGATTGAAACCGGTATAGGATTTTTTAATCATATGCTGGACAGCTTCGTTCGTCACGGTCTTTTCGATATGAAGCTTATAGTAAAAGGAGACCTTTATGTTGATTCTCATCATACCGTTGAGGATACGGGAATTGTGTTGGGACAGGCTATAAAGAATGCTCTTGGTGACAAAAAGGGAATTCGGCGGTATGGATCATGCATGCTTCCTATGGATGAGAGTTTGGTATGCTGTGCAATTGATTTGTCCGGCAGGCCTTACCTTTCGTATGATTTAAAGTTTGACAACGATAAGGTTGGATATATTGACACGGAGCTTATTAAGGAATTCTTCTATGCGCTTTCTTATAATGCCGGCATGAATTTACATATTAGAATGCTAAGCGGAGAAAACAACCATCATATAGCAGAAGCTGCTTTTAAGGCCTTTGCCAAGGCATTGGATGAGGCCAGCAGGTTCGATTCCAGAATACAGGATGTTCTGTCTACTAAGGGTACAATATAAGCGGTAATATACTGGACCGCCTACTAATAATAGAAAGAGGTCTGAACGATATGAAATTATTTCCTGCTATTGATATTAAGAATGGGCAATGTGTAAGATTAAGACAGGGTAGCTTTCGTGATGTTTTAGTGTATTCGGATATACCTTTAAAGATAGCCAAGGAATGGGAAGCAAGCGGTGCTTCCTTTATCCATGTTGTGGATTTGGATGGTGCATTGGTAGGTCATTCGGTAAATGAAGCGGTAATAAAGGAAATAGTAGATAATGTCAGTATACCTATTCAGTTGGGCGGAGGAATCCGCTCTATTAAGGACATAGAGAATAAGCTTAATTTAGGAATAGACAGAGTCATTATAGGTACAAAGGCGGCTGTGGATCCCGCCTTTATGAAGGAGGCCATATCGACCTTCGGACCTGAGCGTATTATAGCAGGTATAGACGCAAAGGATGGTGTCGTTGCAGTTGAAGGATGGGAACGGTTAAGTTCCTTTAATGCAGTGGCTTTGGCTCTCGAAATGAAGAACGCCGGGGTAGAGATGATAATCTATACGGATATTGCAAAGGATGGAATGCTTCAAGGACCGAATATCCACTATACGGCTGAAATGGTAGAGGAGACGGGTTTAAAGATCATAGCCTCAGGCGGAATATCCTCCATAAAGGATCTTGAAATCCTGAATGAAATTAATGTGTATGGAGCAATTATAGGCAAGGCGCTTTATGAGAAGAAGATAGATCTCGTAAAGGCTATTGATATGTTTGAGTAATATTGGGGAGGTATTTTATGGCATATAAAAAGTTAATTCCATTATTAAATGCCGAAAATGAAATCGGTGAAAACATAATCCGTCTGGCAACTGAATATTCTGACAAAGGAGCAGATTGGCTTCTCTTATATAACTTCTCTAAGGACGAAAGCTCCAGAGAGGAGTTTTTAAAATTATCAAAGAAAATAGCAAGGATTATTGATATTCCTTTTGTAATAGGATGCCATCTGGAGACTTTTGAGGATGCGAAGAGGGCATTTTATACCGGTGCTTCAGGAATTTTGCTGACATACAGACATATTAAGAATGTAAAGCTTATAAAAGAAATAACCGACAGATTCGGTGAAGATAAAGTATATATGGAGCTCGATCAATCCATACTTACGGAGTCCGATAACATCATTCAAGAATGTAAAAGTCTTGGTATCGGTACCTTACTGATAAATTATAAAGAAAGCTCCAAAATAACAGAGGATATGATTGCAGAATCACAATTACCTGTTATTATCCGTGACAGTCTGGAGAAGAATGACATTAAGGACCTGCTTGGTATTCCCAATGTAATCGGAATTACCACTGATTTCTATGTAAATAAGGACATTATGAAGGCTAAGATGGCACTGAAGCAAGAAAATATTTCTGTTAATGTATTCGAGAGTAAGCTTCCGTTTTCAGAATTCAAGCTAAATAACGAAGGACTAATCCCTGTTATAACTCAGGATTATAAAACAGGAGAAGTATTAATGCTTGCGTATATGAATGAGGAGGCTTATAATAGGACTATTATAGAAGGAAAAATGATTTATTTCTCTAGAAGCAGAAATAAATTATGGCTCAAGGGAGAGACCTCCGGTAATGTCCAGTATGTGAAGGAAATGTATCTTGACTGTGATAATGATACATTACTTGCAAAGGTTATTCCCAGTGGACCCGCATGTCATACCGGTGAAAAAAGCTGTTTTTATACGAAGCTTTTAGAAAAGGAAAACATTAAGAATAATACATACCATATTCTTGAGGATGTGTACAATATTATTATGGAACGCAAGAAGAATCCCAAAGAGGGTTCTTACACCAATTATCTGTTCGATAAAGGAATAGATAAAATACTTAAGAAATGTGGTGAAGAGGCTGCTGAGATAATTATTGCGGCTAAGAATCCCGAGACAGGGGAGTTACGATATGAAATTGCAGATTTATTATACCACCTAATGGTGCTTATGGTTATGACAGGATTGGATTGGGAGGATATAACAGCAGAGTTGGCCGACAGAAGATAATGTTGCCGCTATACCAGGACATCAAAGCTCCTAATCTTATCATATACAATTATACAGGAGGCAAGAAAAGTGCAGACATACGGTGTAAACGAACTGAGAAAAATGTTTTTAGAATTTTTTGAAAGTAAAGATCATTTGGTATTAAAGAGTTTTCCGCTGGTTCCACAAAATGACAGCAGTTTACTCTTGATTAATGCGGGTATGGCCCCATTGAAGCCTTATTTTACGGGACAGGAAGAGCCCCCCAGTAAAAGAGTAGCGACCTGTCAAAAATGTATTAGAACCAATGATATTGAGAATGTTGGTAAGACTTCGCGTCATGCAACATTTTTTGAAATGCTTGGAAATTTCTCCTTTGGTGACTACTTTAAAAAGGAGTCTTTGACATGGTCATGGGAGTTTTTAACAGAGGTCATCGGACTCGACAAGAATCGTCTTTATCCATCGGTATATTTAGAGGATGATGAGGCCTTTGATATTTGGAATAAAGAGATAGGCATAGCCAAGGAACGCATTTATCGTATGGGTAAGGAGGATAATTTCTGGGAAATCGGCTCAGGACCCTGCGGACCCTGCTCAGAGATTTATTATGACCGTGGCGAAAAGTATGGTTGCGGTTCTGATAATTGCGAAGTAGGCTGTGATTGTGACCGGTTTATCGAAGTTTGGAATAATGTATTTACCCAGTTTTATGGTGACGGTAATGGCAATTATACAGAATTAGAGAAGAAAAATATTGATACAGGCATGGGCTTGGAAAGACTGGCTGTGGCTGTACAGGATGTTGAATCAATATTTGATATTGATACTATTAAGGCAATTAGAGACAAGGTATGTGAAATAGCTAAAGTGGAATACATGAAAAATTCAAAGAATGATGAATCGATTCGTATTATTACCGACCATATCCGTTCCGTTACATTTATGGCTTCCGACGGTATTATTCCCTCCAATGAAGGCAGGGGTTATATATTTAGAAGACTACTCAGACGTGCCGCAAGACATGGACGTCTTCTTGGAATTAATGATATCTTCTTGGCAGATCTGTCAAGTATAGTAATAGAGGTGTCCAAGGACGGTTATCCTGAATTAGAGGAAAAGAAGGATTATATACTAAAGCTTCTTACTAACGAGGAGGAAAAATTTAATAAAACCATTGATCAGGGCTTAAGTATTCTTCAGGAAATGCAAAGCGAAATGGAAAAGAACAATACGAAGATTCTTTCGGGCAAAGATGTTTTTCGGCTTTATGACACCTATGGTTTTCCTTTTGACCTAACCAAGGAAATTCTTGATGAGAAGGGCTATCAGGTGGATGAGAAGGGCTTCATGGAGGCTATGGAGGTTCAAAGAGAAACAGCAAGAAGTGCCAGAGGTACTACTAACTATATGGGCTCAGAGGAGACCATATATCAACAGCTTGATCATAGCATTACTACGAAATTCGTTGGATATGAAACCATAAGCCATACCTCTGATATAGTTGCAATGACAACCGATGACGCGATAGTAGATGAGCTTACTGCCGGACAAAAGGGAACAGTAATAGTCGCAGAGACACCGTTTTATGCTACAAGCGGTGGTCAAGCGGCAGATGTCGGTGTAATTATGAATGATTCGGCTGAATTTGTCGTAGAGGATGTTATACATCTTCAGGGTGGTAAAATCGGACATATAGGTACTGTGAAAAAAGGAAGCCTTAAGATTAATGATAGTGTTAATCTTAAAGTAAATCCCGAGCATAGAGCGGCAACCGCCAAGAATCATTCGGCGACTCATTTATTACAGAAGGCCCTTAGAATTGTGCTTGGAAATCATGTAGAGCAGGCAGGTTCCTTCGTCTCTAATGAAAGATTAAGATTCGACTTCACACATTTTTCAGCCATGACTGATGAAGAAATCAGAAGGGTTGAGGATATTGTAAACGAGCATATCGGTATGAGTCTACCGGTTACCACTAAGCTTATGTCCATAGACGAGGCTAAGAAGGAAGGGGCAATGGCTCTTTTCGGTGAGAAATATTCCGAACAGGTCCGCGTGGTGTCGATGGGAGAGTTCAGTAAAGAGCTATGCGGTGGAACTCATGTTTCCAATACAGGCTATATTACAGTATTTAAGATTCTATCGGATACCGGAATTGCCGCAGGAGTAAGAAGAATTGAGGCTTTGACAGGACATAGTGTTCTTGAGTATTATAAAGAGCTGGAAGACAGGCTGTATGATGCCGCAAAAGCGGCAAAGGCAGAGCCTTCTCAGCTTGTAAGCAGAATTGAGAGCTTATTGGATGAAATCAAAATACTTAAATCCGAGAATGAGAAGCTTAAGGATAAGCTGGCAAGCGAATCATTGGGAGATGTCATGGATCAGGTTAAGGAAGTGGCAGGAGTTAAGCTACTGGCAGCCAACGTACCTGAGCTGGATATGAACGGATTAAGAAATCTGGGAGATAAGCTAAAGGATAAGTTGGGAGAAGGAGTGGTTATTCTGGCTTCTTCAACAGCACCGGACAAGGTCAGCTTAGTTGCCATGGTGAGCGATGAGGTTATTAAGAAAGGTGCTCACGCCGGTAATCTAATCAAGGAGCTTGCGGTATTCGTAGGCGGTGGCGGTGGCGGAAGACCTAATATGGCCCAAGCAGGCGGTAAAAATGCAGCCGGAATCGATAATGCAATAAAAAATGCTGCTGAGGTTTTAAGTAAGCAGCTGGGATAATATCATGAAACGGTACAAAACGGTACCGTTTTATTTATCTAAAGTGTACCTGGTACGGTACCAGGTACCGTACCAGGTACACTTTTAATACAATCCGAACAGCCTAAGAAGCTTTTGCCAGAAGTTTAGTTTTGCCGGAGGGGTGACTTCGGCTACCGGTGCCTTCGGTATTTCTATGGGGGATGTTTTAAGTACAAACTGCACAGAGGTTATCTCTGTGTTTTTTTCTGACACAAAGGATTCTACGGTATCATCTGTTCCTGCTATTTCGTCCAGTAGTTCATTTATCTGATTATCGATCTCAGTATTGATACCTGAGGTCTTGTTTCTGAATTCATTGGTACCGTCCTTGTATGCAGTAAGTCCGTCCCTAAGCTCTTTTATTCCCGAGTTTATTTTTACGGCTCCGTCATAGATTGCATTTGCATGTGCAGCAATTTCATCGGAGGAATCTTTAAACTTCTTAATACCACTCGTAAGCTCATCGGCTCCCATACTAAGCTGTGATACGCCGTCCGTATAATCCTTGAGTCCCTGAACAAATTGAATTACACCGTCCAGCTGCATCTTGATTGCAGTAAGGTCAGGTATATTTGAAAGAATGCGACTGTAATTTTCGGGTGTAAGTATGGGGATTCCAAGACCCATTCCCTGAAGCTGTGCATTTATTGCATCGAAGGCTGCATTAAGCAATGCTGCAGCACCATTATTGATATCGCTATTTTGCTTTGACAATTCCGACAGGCCCATGCTTAAGGAGGTTGCTCCCGTATATAGTTCATCGGTTCCCGAGGACAATTGTCCTATTCCGTTCTTAAACGCATTAAGTCCCTCAACATAATCATCAATTCCATCGGACAGTTCATTAAGACCATCGAGTAAATCCTTCGCGCCGTCATCAAGAGCCTCAATTCCCTTTATCAGTTCCGAAAATTGTCCCGTAAACTGATTACTGTCGACGTTTATATCAAAGGATAAACGGATGGCATTAATCGAGATGGCATCCATTTCAAAGTCTTTAACATCGGCTGTGACTGTACCCTCAAAGGGATTTCCGGGTAATACGGTGAAGTTGATTTGCTTATTTCCCGCGGCTTCTGCTATGGTGGCATTATTGGCAATAATATTTTTACTGAGTCTGTTATTCAGTGTAACAGATATCTGTAAGCCGAAATTATCATAGAATGATCCGCTAACATTAGAATTTTTAGTAACCTTTATTGATAATTTAAGCTTACCACTCATGCCGGCTAAATCTTTAGCCGGAATTTCTTTGTCATCAATATAATATTTTATGTCGATTTTCCATGGTAATTCCTTTGTGTCCAGATTACCCTGGTAATAGAATTTATCAGAATCTGTACTGACGGTAATCCTGTCATCGTCCTGATTTAGGGTATCTTTGGTAGTCATATTTATTAACTTATTATAAATACCATAATCGGTTATATCCCCTCCGTCGAATATATTGACTACATAGAGGTTTTCAACGCTACCGTCGTGGCTAAGTATTCCGTATATTACTTCCTCCTTAGGAGAAGGAGCTGCTGTCACCATAGGTGCAACAGATGATAACAGTATAATTAAACTCATTATAAGTGCAAGTCTTTTCTTCATATTTACCTCCTATCAAGTGCAGATTCGCATAATTATATTATTTAGCATTAATCGTGGTCTTAATAATTAACTTATCTAACAACACCAGTAATGCAGGTAGCACTAATGCAACCATAACGAGAGAGAGAATGGTGCCTCTTCCTAAGAGTAAGCCAAGCTCCGATATAATCGGATTATTAGAGGTAACAGCGAGTGTAAATCCTGCCGAAGCCAATATTGTTGCCGAAGTCAGTATGGCAATCAGGTTATTGCTTATGGTTACACGCATAGAGTCTTTACTTCCCAAAGTCTTTCTGTTAGTAAGGTATGAATTAGTGAATAATATAGCATAGTCCACCGTTGCACCCAGTTGTACAGTACTGATTATAAGATAACCAATAAAATTAATATGTGTATCCGCAAAATACGGAATCGAAAGATTAATCCATATGGCCGTTTCGATACAAAAAACAAGAATAAACGGTAGGCTTACTGACCGAAACGTTATCAGAAGGACCAAAAATATTCCGATAATAGCTATAATATTTACCAGCTTGGTGTCAAACGACACTATGTTTTTCATATCATATAATGTGGCACTGCTACCGGCGAGATAATGAGTATCATAGTATTTATCCGTTATATTTATAATTGATTCTATAGTCTCAAAAGTGGCAGGGTCTTCTTCGCCAGTATCGGTATATATAATAATTCGCGAATAATTATCTGAATAGAACTTATCATATGCTTCCTTTGGGACAAATTCATTTGGTATCTCGGCGCCGATATAGGTAACATAGGAGGCGATGCTTTTTACATACGGAAGAAGGGATAATTCCTCACAGAGCACTTCTTCCTTGCCGGCATTTTCCTTAGGAACCAGGAGTATCAGAGGATTCTCCTTGCCGAATTTATCGTCTATGGCCTTTGTATCATCGCCGACTCTTGTTGCGTCCGTCATATTGCCCATACCATACAGGAATTCAGTCTTTGACTGTGCAAGGAATGTAGGAATGGCAATAACTAAGGCCAGAATTAAAAATGGTATTCTAATCTTCATTATGAAACTTCCGGAACTCTTAAAGGCCGGCATGAGTTTACGATGTCTGGTCCCATCTATTGCTTTATATAGCAGTAAAGTCAATGCAGGCATAAAGACCATAACAGATATAAAGCTAAATATAACTCCTTTTAGCAGATTGACACCCAAGTCGGAGCCTATTCCAAAACGCATGAACACAAGCGCTGCAAACCCAATTACGGTTGTTGCGGCACTGGCTGCGACGGTGGGTATTGAATCCTTCATGGCGAGTAACATGGCATTATTAGGCTCTTCGCTTTGCCTATGCTTATTAAAGCTATGAAGTAAAAATATAGCATAGTCTAAGGATACGGCAAGCTGTAATATGGGACTGACTGTATTGGATATAAACGATATTTCACCAAATATTATATTTGTTCCCATGTTAACAGCAATTGCTATACCAATGGACGCAATAAAGAGTAATGGTTCTATCCATGAGGAAGTCGTCAGAATTAGTATCAGAATAACTATCGGAAGCAGAATCATCATGGCATTAGACACCTCTGATACGGACATATTCTGGACTTCGGCTAATGAGACGGCCTGACCTGAGGCGGCATTATTCTCTCCAATCAAATCATAAATTTTGGCGACTGTGCTTTGCTCCTTACCGTTTTCAACTGATAAGGTCAGTAACGCACTGTTTTCCTTATAATAGTTCTCTACTATAGTTTCATCAATAAATTCGATAGGCATGGACTTTAGAGTGTCTAAGCCCACCATATCGTCGAGCCAACTAACGGATGTAACGCCATCGATATTACTAAGCTTATCCTTATATTCCAAAGCATCCATTATAGAGACATCATTAATCATTACCCTGGCTCCGGGCATGTCATCTGTAAATTCTTCTTCGATAATTCTTACTGCAATTGTTGACGGGGCATCCTTAGGAAGGTAATCCACCATTTTATAGTTTACGGAGACAGTAGTTGCCAGAATAGCACTGATAAAAGCGACAAGTATAAATATCAATAATATAATCTTCTTGTGCTTTATAACTCCCTGTGAAAAGCGATTCAAACATATCCCTCCTTGCCATAATATTGTGTCATATCCATTATGATAGTATACATGGTGTTGACAAATAGTTATATGTATAGTTTAATAACATTATGGCTATATTTCAACAGACAGATATTTAATATATGTTAGTTGAACAACAGATTATAAGAAATAGTTGATAAACTAACAAAATATCAAAAGATGGAGATGATATAATGAAAGATGTTAAGGATGACAGGCGGGTAAAATATACTAAGATGGTGCTAAAGGAAAGCTTTATAAACCTACTGGAGAAAAAGGATATATCACAGATTACAGTCAAAGAAATCTGTGAGGATGCTGATATTAATCGTGCCACCTTTTATACACATTATACCGATGTATATGACCTGTTAAAAAAGATAGAAAATGAGCTCCTCGAAAATGTGAATGTATATCTATCACAGCTCTACCATAAAGAGGTAAATGAAACACAGCTGACCGAGAAAATATTTACCTATATTAAGGAAAATGCGAAGCTATGTAGACTACTGCTCAGTGAAAGAGGAGACCTAAGCTTTCAAAAGAAGATTATGATACTCGTATATGATAAAATTATTAATGATCTGACAGATAACAGTAATATATCCAGAGAAGATGCAGAATATGTATATTCCTTTGCAATAACGGGCTGTGTAGGTATAGTTCAAAAATGGCTTGATGAGGATATGAAGAAGTCTCCCCGTTTCATGGCAGAGATGGTGCTTAAGCTTACTCTTGGATTGATTAACATATCAAGACTTCAGGAAAAACAGCGGTAATTATTGATATTAAAAAAAGTTGACGAATAAGATTTTTATGTTATAATCTATTGTAGTGCTATAACAAAATAATACCCAAACAGTTGTCAGGCACAATATACAACTGGAGGGAGGTTAGGTGTGAGACTATGTCAAATGTTATTGTTAAAGAGAACGAAACATTAGATAGTGCTCTCCGCAGATTCAAAAGAAACTGCGCGAAAGCCGGTATCCAACAGGAAATCCGTAAGAGGGAGCATTATGAAAAGCCCAGCGTAAGACGTAAGAAAAAGTCTGAGGCTGCTAGAAAGCGTAAATATTAAGATAATTAAAGGACTTCCAATGTTTTTCATTGGAAGTTTTTTTATATTAGTCTACATTAAATAAAAAAAACATATATTAATAACAGTATCCGAATGTTACAAATTTTATCATATATTGATTTTAGGGGGTCTGGATGGGTAAACGCCTTAAATCATCACATAAAAAGTTTAAGAAGGAAGCAAGAGACACATTATACAAAGGAATAGATACAAGAAAGAAAAAAATAGAGCCAAGATTATCGTGCCTTGAGGAATTATCCTGTCATCTGAATTTACCTGCGGACGTAATTGCAGGAGCACCTATAATTACGGCAACAGGAAGGAATGAAATATCTCTTGAGAATTATAAAGGCATTATCGAATATAACAGCAGTTTAATAAAGGTTCAAACCAAGGCATGTAAAATCTGTATCGAAGGAAAGGAACTCAACATACTTTATCTTACTGAGGATGAGATGAAGATAATCGGAATTATTAAAGCAATACATTACCAGTGACACCAAAGGTTCATCAAAGGAGTGAACAGGTTGGTTCGTGGTAAGGGAGGTTAATATATGCTAAAAAGACTGAAACATTGGCTTTTTGGATATCTGACTGTGCATATAAGTGGCACATCGCCGGAACGATTTATAAATCTATGCAGTAACAGAAGAATATATATATGGAATATAGTCAGAGATAATGAGCTTTATAAATTCAACCTGTCGGTAAGCAGCTATAAAAAAATCAAACCGATTTTCAGAAAAACCAGATTAGTTCCTAAAATAAATAAAAAACATGGACTGCCCTTTTTTCTTAACAGAAACAGAAGAAGAAAGGGATTTTTTATTGGTATTTTATTGTGCTGTGTATTGGTATATATAATGTCTTTATATATCTGGGATATTAATATCTATGGAGGATCAAAATATACGCCGGAGGCAATCATAAAATTTCTGAATGAAAGTAATATTAAAGCCGGAATCAGAAAAAAGAAAATTGACTGTAAAAAAATCGAGGAGGATATAAGGCTGGCCTATGATGATATCGGATGGGTATCAGCAGAAATAAACGGTACAAGACTAATTATTAGGATTACGGAAACCAATATGCCTGCACCTATCGTCGAAGCAACGGCTCCAAGTCATATGGTAGCCACGAAAGATGCGGTAGTCAAGGAAATTGTCACAAGAACCGGTACACCCATGGTAAAGCCCGGTGATGTGATTAGGAAGGGAGATATCTTGGTTTCAGGAATAGTCGAGGTTATGGATGACTTTGGGGGCGTACTTCATAAGAAACCTGTAATTGCCAGCGCAGATATTGTATGTAGTTCCTTCTACGATTATCGGGATGTAATTCCTCTGACACATACCAAAAGAATATATACAGACCATAAGAAAACAGGGTTTTATATAACGCTGTTCGAAAGAAAATTATTTTTATATAATCCTAGATATTCCTATAGCATGTATGATATAATTGTTAACGAAAATACAATACATATAACAGACTCGTTCTATCTTCCCATTCAGTATGGTACCGTAACAGTAAGAGAATATTTCGAGCAGAGGGATAAATATGGCGAGGAAGAAGTAATCAATATTGCAAAAAGCAGATTGAAGAGATATTTTGACAGATTACATGAAAACGAGGTTTATATTACAAGAAATAATGTTACAATAGATATTAAAAATAATACTTGTATTGCAGACGGAAGAATCTTAGTTGAGGAACCAGCCTGGGAATACAGAATAATAGATGAGAGTGAGTGGAGGCTTAATCAGACGGATGAGTATAACGGAGACAATAATTAATATACCCATTGAACATGAAAAGAATGTGTTTGGAAATTATGATTCTTATGTAAAGATTATTGAAAAGACTCTGAATGTTACCATAATAGAACGTAACGGAGAAATAAAGGTTGTCGGAAATCCTTCAGATGTGACCAGGGCAAAAAGTGTATTTCTACAGCTGTTAGAGCTTTCGAAAAGAGGTAATTCCATTTCTGAGCAGCAGGTTAATTATGCATTATCTCTTTCATTTGAAGAAAAAGAAAAAGAGATCCTCGAGATCGATAAGGAATTGATTTGCCATACTATTAACGGAAAGCCGATAAAACCTAAGACCATTGGTCAGAAAAAATATGTCGACCAGATAAAAAACAAGATGATAGTATTCGGAATAGGTCCTGCCGGAACAGGTAAGACCTATCTTGCCATGGCTATGGCTATTACCGCCTTTAAGAATGATAAGGTCAATAAGATTATTCTGACCAGACCTGCAATAGAGGCCGGTGAAAAGCTTGGCTTTCTTCCTGGAGACCTTCAAAGTAAGGTGGATCCTTATTTGCGGCCTCTTTATGATGCCCTACATCAGATAATGGGACCTGAGACATTTATAAAGAATTCGGAAAAGGGTCTTATTGAGGTGGCTCCACTGGCATATATGAGAGGACGTACATTGGATAACGCGTTTATTATATTAGATGAGGCACAAAATACAACCCCGGCACAGATGAAAATGTTTTTGACAAGAATCGGATTTGGGTCCAAGGTTGTAGTAACGGGCGATTTGACACAAAAGGATCTGCAAAAGGGTGTTAAATCAGGATTAGAGGTGGCCATTAAGGTTCTTGGTAAAATCGATGATATCGGGTTTTCTTATCTGACCAGTCAGGATGTTGTAAGACATCCTTTGGTTCAGAAAATCGTTAAGGCATATGATGCTTATGAAGAAAAATTAAAAGATCAAAAGAAAATTCCGAAGATAAAAAAGGGTATCAGAGCAGAAAGAATCAGGAGTAATCGTAATGAAACCAGATAATGAATTAGCAAATACTATCGTGCAAAAGAAGCAAAATGGCTCTCTAATATTAATTAACCTCTTGCCGCTTCTTTCAGTAGCTATAATCGTTTTATTAGGCATGATAAACGACAATGATATCATAGGTATTATGAAGGTTAGTATTATGGCCTTTTTGTTATCCACTGCAATGGTATTCTTTGTCAGAATGCAGGAAGCCATTCTAAATGCCAAGTACTCAAAGATTATTGTATTAATGATTTATTTGTTGTCGATATTACTTGTTATACTTCCAAAGGATTCTGTCACATACAGCTTTTGGATGATAGGTGGATTACTTACGGCTATGGTTGTTGAACGTAAGCTGGGTCTTATAGTGTATTTTAATTTGACTTTTATATTGAGTATCGCAAATTCTCTCAGACCGGAAGCCACTATACATTTCTTAATCATGGGTTTTTTATTTGCTTTATTGTCTGAAGCTCTTAAGAGTAAATCCACAGTAATATATGCGGCAATTATTTTATTGTCCACAAATATAACATTGGCATTTGTAATGAATAATTTCATTTTTGAAACAGATTCAAACGTGAATTATATGGCTTCGTTATTAAGTTTATTAATTGTAATTATAGCTTCATTTATATTATCAATGTTATATGACAGATTAATTGGCAAACATTTGGTTGATTCTGAAGTCATGAATATAACAATAGAAGAAGAGCCATCTATTCCCGACAGAAGCCTAAGGACAAGTTACGATTTGCTGCTTTCGGAAAATAATGAGCTGATAACAAAGATGAAAGAGCACTCAGAAGGTCTTTATAAGCACAGTATGTTAATCGGAGATTTATCCGGTCGGGCCGCTGGAATAATAGGTGCTGACGAGGAGTTAGCCAGAGCCGGCGGATATTATCATGAGGTAGGAAAAATAAGAGGTAAGGACTATATTCATGAAGGACTAAAATTAGCCGATGAATATGATTTTCCTGATGACCTGAAGAAAATTCTGAAGCAGCATAATATCAAGTATGATAAACCGACATTTATTGAATCAGCCATTGTAATGCTGTCGGATAATGTGGCGTCTACCATTGATTATATAGTAAAGTCCGGACATCAGAAATTTACGACTGAAAAGATTATAGATAATATTTTTAATATGAGAATGGATAAAGGTACCTTTGATGAATCTGGATTATCGGTTAAGGAATTTAAGCTATTAAAGGATTTTTACCAAAAAGAATTCAAATCTAAAGACGACGGCAAGGGTATGGAGGAGGAGAATAATTGACGATTCATCTGGAGAATGAAGCAGACATACAGCTTGACTTTGATTATAATGAATTAATTGACAGAGTCGTCCATGAATGCCTCGATTATGAGAATTGTCCCTTTGAGGCGGAGATTAGTATTTTGTTAACCAATGATAATGAAATCGGAGAGATTAACAGGCAGTTCAGAAATCAGGACAAACCGACCGATGTGCTGTCGTTTCCTGCCATAGAATTCGGTATGGCCGGAGATTTTTCGCATATTAATGATTCGGACAGTGAATATTTTAATCCTGAAACCGGAGAATTAATACTTGGTGATATTGTTATATCTGTTGATAGGGCTATAAATCAGGCAGAGGAGTATGGGCATACCGTTATCAGAGAAATAGCATTTCTGGTTGCGCACAGTATGTTTCATCTAATGGGTTTTGACCATATTTCCGATGAGGATAGATTATTGATGGAAAGCAAACAGGAAGATGTACTGAAACGGTTGAAAATTTTTAGATAACACTTGAAAGGTTTTATGGCATGAGAAAGACAACAAGATTATTCATCATATTTCTGGCTGTTATTGCCATGTCAGGCTGTAAAAAGGACAAGAAATATAATGATGATGATATTATCAGGGAAATAGATATTACCAAGAAGCCTACCCCGACACAGATTATTACACCGGAGCCTACGAAAGAGCCTGAGATTATAGAGGAAACTCATGAAGGAGAAATGAGAAGTACGCTTTCCGGATTATGGGTACCTGTCGAGGTGGGAAACAGGCGTCCTTATGCGATTCAATTTAGTAATTTTAAAACGGTTAGAAATCAATGGGGTATCGGACAAGCCGATATTGTATATGAAGCATTGGTAGAGGGAGGCATAACAAGATTTCTTGCCATTGGTGAGAATTTCACCGGAGACAGAATCGGTTCAATACGAAGTTCAAGGCATTATTTCGCCAGCTTTGCAGATGAATATGATGCAATTTATATACATTATGGCAAGACAAAATATGCCGTAACAAAGCTGAAAAATCTTGGACTCAATAATCTTGACGGGGAGACAGGAATAGGAACAACTGTTTTTTATCGCGACAAGAGTATGAGTGCTCCTCATAATGCATTTACAAGTTTGGATAGGATTCTGGCAGGTATTGATAAGAAGGGATATGAGACAGAGCATAGTCAGGATTTCGAAGCTCATTACTCCTTCTTTGAGGAGGACACAGACCTTCCTTACGGGATTGTCTGCAATAAAATATCTATTAAGTACCCGTATAACAAACCATATTTTATCTACGACAAAGAGGACAAGCAATACCTACGGTATCAGTTCGGTGAGATTCATAAGGATTCAAACACAAATGAGCAGCTTGCCTTTAAAAATATTATCGTTCAGTTTGTTAAGGAATGGGACATAGATAAAAATGACTATCAAACCATGGATATAGAGGATGCCGAAGGAAAGGGCTATTATATTACCAATGGTAAGATGGTTAATATAACATGGAAGAAAAATGAGAAGAAGAAATGGATGAGATACTATGACTCCTCCGGTGAGGAGTTAATCATAAATCCAGGAAAAACATACATTGCGATTTTCCCAAATAATCAAACAAAGGATGTCATAATAGAGTAGTATTTGGGTAATTATTTTCCATAGGATAAAAGGAGAGGAACATGGTAACAGATAGAAAAGATAATCAGTTTTTAATACAGGGTAGTATATTGGCCGGTGCTTCCCTGATAGTTAGGATAATCGGCTTAATTTATCGCATACCTATGACCCGTATTATTGGAGACGAGGGTATGGGATTATATACAGTTGCTTATGAGTTATACAGTATAGCATTAATTCTCTCCTCATACAGCCTTCCTTTGGCCGTATCCAAGCTTGTGGCGGCAAAGAGTATAACAAGAGAACATAAGAATTCCTATAGGATATTTGTATGTGCCATGGGCTTTGCCTTTGTGGTAGGTATGGCTGCCTTTTTGATATTATTCTTTGGCGCGGAATTCTTTGCGACCGTTATGAATAATGACCCAAATGTTGTATTACCAATTAGAGTTCTGGCACCTACATTATTTATATTTGCCATAATGGGTGTTTTTCGTGGATTTTATCAAGGTAAAAACACTATGATTCCAACCGCGGTATCACAGGTGATCGAGCAAGTTATAAATGCTGTGGTAAGTATTGTTGCGGCTTATTATTTTATGAAAAACTATAGTGCATCTGTTAATATTGCAGCTTATGGAGCCATGGGCGGAACCCTTGGTACTTTGGTAGGTGCAATTGCAGGACTGTTATTTTTGATGTTTGTTTATGCCGCTTACCGTCCGGTTTTGAAAAGACAGGTAAGGGGAGACAGAAATACATATCTGGATTCCTATAAGGATATACTAAAGATGCTTATTGTTACCATATCTCCGATTATTCTTAGTCAGACGGTATATCATATAAGCGGCGTAATAGATAATGCCTTGTTCAGTAATATCATGGCTACCAAGGAAGTAACCTATTTTGATAATACGGTATTTAACAATACCGATCCAAACAGCCTGTATTCCGTTGAAAACATCCGGGTGCTGCTTGGTATCTACGGAAATAAATATCGTAATCTGACAAATGTACCTGTTGCAATCGCGTCTGCTATTGGTGCAGCCATTGTAACCAGCATTACCGCGGCTAAGGTAAGAGGCATGGACGGTGTTATCCGTAACAAATCCCATGTAGCAATTAAATTCAATATGATAATAGCAATACCGTCGGCTGTAGGAATGGCAGTCTTGGCGTATCCTATTCTCGAGATGCTTTTTCCGGGGTCAAATCAGCTGGATGCTAATTATATTAGACTGGGATCAATAGCTATTGTGTTTTATTCTCTGTCCACCGTTACGACAGCAATTCTTCAGGGTATCAACAGGCTTAGGGTTCCGGTAATAAATTCTGCCATATCCTTAGGATTCCATGTGGCTTTGGTATTCTTTTTATTGAAGTTCACATCCTTAAGCGGTTATTCACTGGTAATAGGAAACGTTACATTTTCTCTGGTGGTATGTATACTAAATTGGATATCTATTGAGAGATACCTGGATTACAGACAGGAAATTTTAAAGACCTTTGTTATTCCTACTGTTTGCGCAGGACTCATGGGAACCGCGGTATACTTTATTCATTATGGTCTGATTAGATGGACAGGAAGTAATACGTTTTCCACTATTATATCTCTGATAATAGCAGTTATAATCTACTTCGCTCTTCTTATATTCATGAAGGGAGTGGATGAGGAGGAGCTTGAAAACCTGCCTAAGAGTGAGGTAATAATACGATTCTTACATTGGGCTCATATACTTAAGAGATAATGTAGCATTTGGGGATTAAATGTCATAATGTAACATGACTGTAACCGTATAATATAATGTAATGTATAAAATATGTAAATTTGGAGAAAATATATGCCAAAGGAGTGGTTTCATGAAGCTCAGAAAGGCATATATTTATTTGTTAAGCTTTTTAACGATGTCTCTTTTTTTTAGTGCGTGCTATTATTTAAGCTATCGTCATGCCTTAAGAGAATTTAATAGAAGAGCTACAGAGTGGTCAAATGAATTGGCACAAATATATGAGAATACTCAGTCTCCGATGGTTACAGCAGATAATAATGAGAACGCCAATGTTGAAAACAACGAGCCTGAAGACAGTGTATCCGCAGGAGTTTTACCGAGCCAGGTTATTCAACCCTCGACAAAATATATTCTTGAGATATATGACCGTAAGGAGGGAGTTCTAAAGCAGACGGAACAAAATCCACCGGGGGACATAGTCGGTCTTACCAGAGAAGAGGTAGAAAAATATCTGGATGAATATATGAGGGATTTGCCGTTGTCAGAGTATAACAAAGGCTTGCTGTCTTATGAATTGTTATCCTTTTCAGATAAAGAGATAAAACTCAGAAAAAGTTATGATGCCGACATGGTTCCCTACAGATTCTATGTAGTGGTTAAGAATGGCTATGTGGTTGTCTATAACAGTGATCTAAAATCTGTTTACGAATATACTCATATTGAAGCCAAGAATCTTCCGGAGGAAGACAGGATTGCTCTCAGCCGAGGTATTTATATAGACAATATCGATGATTTATATGCTCTTTTAGAAAGCTATACAAGTTAGAATGTATATACAGATATATGAAATTTTAAGCAGGGCCGTAAACTCTGCTTTTTTTATTTATTAAAAAAGTCAGTCCTCTTCAATAAGAAATAATAATTAGGATTCAATTAAAATTTAACAAACATTATATTAAATATATAATAAAGCCTTGAATAAATAGTACCTTTAAAATATAATAAAACAAATGTTAAGATTGAATTATACTGTGAGGCCGTACAAATGGATTATGATGTGATTATAGTTGGCGCCGGAGCATCCGGTCTTGTTGCCGCAATTACCGCCGCAAGGAAAGGTAGCCATGTTCTCATAATTGAACAAAAGGAGAAGGCAGGTAAAAAAATACTGGCAACCGGTAATGGTAAATGTAATTATACAAATCTGTACCAATCACCGGATTGCTACCGCTCGGATGACAGTACATTTACTATGGGAGTGCTGTCTAATTTTGATTATAAATCCACACTTGAATTTTTTAACAACTTAGGTATTATCCCACGGGACAGAGACGGTTATATATATCCAAACTCCGAACAGGCAACCAGTATAGTATCCGTTCTATTAATGGAATGTGAAAGATTAAAGGTAGATATTAAATATAATGAAAGGGTAACTAATATTACAGAACCGGATTTTACGGTGCATACAATACAATCAGATAAAACCGAGTCAAGGTATCTAGGAAAAAAACTGATGCTTTCAACCGGGGGATGTGCATCACCGAAGCTTGGCTCTGACGGTAGCGGCTATATCCTGGCAAAGACCTTTGGACATAAAATCGCAAAGCCCTTACCGGCTCTTGTTTCTTTAAAATCTCCGGATAAGTTCTGTAAGACTGTATCGGGAGTACGGACACAGTCGGAGGCCTCATTATATATCGATTCTCAACATATTTCTACTGAAAGAGGGGAAATAATATTCACGGATTACGGTATATCAGGCATTCCTGTTATGCAACTAAGTCGATTTGCATCGAAGGCTCTGGATAGGGGGCAGGAGGTAAATCTTAATTTGGATTTCTTTATTCAGAATACATCGGATGAGCTTACCGAGATACTGATAGAACGCTGTAACAGACATCCTGACAATACTATTGAGCAGATGATGGTTGGGATGCTTAATCAGAAGTTAAACTATGTTATAATAAGAGAAGCAAAGCTTGATCCCAATGCCCTTTGCAAGAAAATCAGGAAAGCGGATATTATCAGGCTTGCCAATAAAGTAAAACACTTCACAGTAAGAATTAATGACACAAATACTTTTGATTTTGCACAGGTAACCACAGGAGGAGTATCGACCGCTGAGATCGATTCCCATACGATGGAATCAAAACTAAAGAAAGGCCTTTACCTTACCGGAGAGCTGATTGATGTGGATGGTACATGCGGAGGTTATAATTTGCAGTGGGCATGGAGTACTGGATATATTGCAGGCAGTCATGCGGGCAGTAATTAATTACAATTGGAGGATTATAAGTGAAAAAGAACTTAAATATAGACAGAATTAACGAGTTATATCATAAATCACAGTCAGTCGGCTTGACAGCCGAAGAAAAAGCGGAGCAGGAGAAACTTCGTAGAGAATATATTAATGCCATCAGACAGAACCTGAGAGGAACACTTGATAAAGTCTCCTTTGTTAATCCTGATGGTTCGATCACCAAAGCCGGAGAGAAAAAGAATAAGGAATGAAAATATGACCAAGAGTGAAATCCGCAGCTATCTTAAAAGAAGAAGAAATGATATGCCTATTAGTCTCAGACGAGATTGTAGCAAAAAGATTCAGGATAGGCTGTATTCTTTAAATGAATTTAGAGAATGCAAGGAATTATTTACCTATATTTCCTTTGGTTCTGAAGTAGATACTTATGATATTATTAAGAAGTCCCTGGAAATGAATAAAAAAGTCTTTGTTCCTAAGGTTGAGGGAAATGATTTGTGCTTCTATGAGATTGAGGGATTAGATATGGGTTTAATAAGAAGTAAATTCGGGATATTAGAGCCCGAAAGTAAAAGACATAATAAATTCGATATCTTAAATGAGGCAGAATCTGACGGCAGTAAAAGAATTATGCTTTTGCCCGGCTTAGCCTTTGATAAGCAGGGAAACAGGATTGGTTATGGAGCGGGCTATTATGACCGTTATCTAAATAAAATTAAACACAGAGGATGGATTAAGCTTGCCTTGGCATATGATTTTCAAGTAATGGAACGGTTAACAGTTAGTGAACACGATATACCTGCGGATTATATAATAACCGAGAAGGATTTTATAATCTGTAAGGAATATCTTGAATAAGAAAGGAGGACTCACATGGACTATATTCAGAAGATAGGCGTAAGAGCTAAGAAAGCGTCCGGGAAATTAGCTTTAATGCTGCAGGAGGATAAGAATAATGCTTTACGCGCCTGTGCGAAAGCATTAATGAATAATCAGGATGAAATATTAGCTGCCAATAAGGAGGATGTAATCCGCTCAAGAGAAAACGGTGTTAAGGAATCCTTAATAGACAGGCTTATGCTTAATCACGAAAGGATTAAAGCAATGGCTGATGGTCTGTTGGAGATATTAAACCTTCCCGATCCGATTGGTGAGGTTCTGTCTATGCAGCTGCGTCCTAACGGCTTAGTTGTAGGTGAAAAAAGAGTACCCTTAGGTGTTATTGGAATAATATATGAATCCCGTCCAAATGTAACAGTGGATGCCTTTGGATTATGCTTTAAAACCGGTAATGCAGTAATTCTTCGTGGCGGTAGCGACGCAATTAAATCAAATATAGCCATCGTAAATACATTACACCAAGGCTTAAGAGAGGCCAATGTGTCTGAGGATGTCGTAATATTGATTGAAGATACATCCAGGGAAACAGTCAATAAGTTGATGAGGCTTGATGACTACATAGATATTTTAATCCCCAGAGGCGGTGCCGGACTTATTCGTTCGGTTAAAGAAAACAGCACCGTGCCTGTAATTGAAACCGGTACTGGAAACTGCCATATATATGTAGATGAATTTGCCGATTTTAAGATGGCTCTCGATATAATCGATAATGCCAAGACTCAGAGGCTGGGTGTCTGTAATACCTGTGAATCCCTGGTGATACATGAAAAGATTAGCGAAGAATTTATCCCATTGTTATACGAAAAACTTAGCAATAAGGGGATAGAAATCAGGGCCGACGAGAGGGGATGCTCTATTAGTCCCGGCTGCGTTCCCGCAACCGAAGAGGATTACTATGCAGAGTATTTGGATAAGATTATTTCGTTAAAGGTTGTTGATAGTATCGATGAAGCGATTTCACATATTAATCGATATAACACTAAGCATTCGGATGCTATTATAACCAATGATTATGCTTCGGCTATGAGATTTCATAATGAGATCGATGCGGCGGCCGTATATATCAATGCTTCCACAAGATTTACAGACGGTAATGAATTTGGATTTGGTGCGGAAATAGGAATAAGCACTCAGAAGCTGCATGCCAGAGGTCCTATGGGGTTAAAAGCACTGACAACAACTAAATTCATAATATTCGGTAACGGACAGATAAGAAAATAACAAACTATAGAAAGAAGGTTGTAATATGGCAGGAAAGGTTGTATATGATTTTCCTTCGGGAGACGACTTAAGAACCTTTTTTAAGAAGTTTAAGAAGGTAGTATTGTTTGTAGTAATTGTAATCGTATTGGCAATATTAGGCTTTGGATCCTTTTATACTATAAAGGAGCAGGAGCAGGCAGTCGTAACCACCTTTGGTAAAGCCAAGGCAGTAACAGAGGCAGGGCTTCATCTTAAAATACCTATTATTCAGAAGGTTCATAGGGTGGACACAACGATTAAGGGATTTCCTATCGGATATGAAGAGGCTACCAACAGAACCATCGAATCAGAAGCGGTTATGATAACAAGGGACTTTAATTTCGTAAATGTTGATTTCTTTGTTGAATATAAAGTCTCTGATCCGATTAAATATCTATATGCATCATCGGACCCTGTATCAATATTAAAAAATATAGCTCAAAGCAATATCCGCAGTATTGTCGGAAGTTATAACGTAGACAGTGTTATAACATCCGGTAAGTATGAAATTCAGTCAAAGATAAAGGATGAAATATTGGAGAGCTTAATTGAGCACGATATCGGACTGATGCTGGTAAATATAACAATACAGGATTCCGAGCCTCCTACAGAAGAGGTCATGGAAGCCTTTAAATCGGTTGAAACGGCAAAACAGGGTAAGGATACGGCAATAAACAACGCAAATAAATACAGAAATGAGAAGCTCCCCCAGGCATTAGCAGAAGTGGATAAGATTCTTCAGCAGGCAGAGTCCACCAAAACAAAGAGAATAAACGAAGCTCAGGCCGAGGTTGCCAGATTTAATGAGATGTACGAGGAATATATTAAGTATCCTTTGATAACGAAGGAAAGAATGTTCTATGAGGCAATGGAGGATATTCTTCCGTCCCTAAAGGTTATAATCGACAGCGGAGAATCATCGGTGAATAAGTTCCTACCACTGGAGCCTTTAATGGAAGGAGGTAGTAACTAATGAGTAAGAGAACGAAAAATATCGCGGGAATAATATTTCTTGTTATTTTTATAGCAGCTTTAATAATATTATCTTCATCATTGGTTGTTACTAAAGAAAATGAATATTCAATAATTAAACGCTTTGATAAAATTGACAGAGTTATTGACAGTGCGGGATTATCATTGAAGACACCGTTTATAGAAACGGTTGATAAGTTACCTAAATCAATACAGTTTTATGATATGACAGCGTCCGATGTTATTACCGTAGATAAGAAGACGATGGTCGCTGACAGCTATGTATTATGGCGTATTACAAATCCGATTAAATTTGCCCAGACATTAAATTCATCAATAACTCTGGCTGAGAGCAGAATTAACACTACCGTATACAATGCCATGAAGAATGTAATAAGCAGTAATACACAGAATGAGGTTATCAGCGGTAGAGACGGTAAGTTGAATGCGGCATTCATGGAAGATATCGGCGACACTATGGAGCAATATGGTATTGATCTCATCACCATTGAAAATAAGCATCTTGACTTACCAAGCGATAATAAGAATGCGGTGTTTGAGCGTATGATTTCGGAGCGTGCTCAAATGGCTGCTACTTATACGGCAGAAGGTGAATCCGAAGCTCAGATGATTAGAAATACCACAGATAAGGAAATAGAAATAAGTATATCTAACGCACAGACTGAGGCGGCAAGAATTATTGCCGAGGGAGAGGCTGAGTATATGAGAATTCTGTCCAATGCATACTCTGATGCCTCCAAAAGCGAATTCTACACATTTATAAGAGCATTGGATGCTGCCAGAGAATCACTGGCCGGTGCAGACAAGACTCTGATTCTCTCTGAAGATTCGCCTATTGCTCAGATATTCTATAATTTAGATTAACAGCATACTCCTTTAAAGGCTTTTAGCATAACTTTTGCTACATACACATAGGTTGTAATGGAAGTTCCTTTTGGAGTGGAAGTATGACTATCGATTTTAGCCGAGAAGAATATTCATATGACGATTTAATCTCGGACGCCTATGGTTTATCAATAAAGTATAACAAAATAATACAATATGTCACGATTGGCAAATCCCATGACAATCGTGACATTGTTATGCTTAGGCTTGGAACAGGTAAAAAATATATCCTCTTTAGTGGCGGTGTACACGGCAGAGAGACTATAAATCCTATAGTTTTGCTTAAGATAACAGAATTCTATGCCAAGCAATACATAGAGTATGAGAAGAACGGATATAAGCATAATTATTTACTCAGAGAAACTAATAGTAATGTGCAACGGCTATATGAGGATATGATATTTGCCAAATGTGTATATGAGTTGCTACAAACTTATACCATCCTAATGATTCCACTTTTAAATCCTGATGGATATATGATATCATTATATGGTCATAAATCAGTAAGAAATCCTGCATTACAGAGCAAGCTTAAGAGGATAAAATATAATTATTCTGAATGGAAGTTCAACGGTCGAGGTATTGATATCAATCGTAACTTTCCATGTCGTTCATGGAAGCCAAAGGGAATAAATGATTATGCGGCAAGTGAGAATGAATCGAAGGCTTTGATACAGGTGTTTCATCAATACCGTATTAAATGTTATCTGGATTTTCACTCCCGTGGGAAATGCATATATTACTATCGCAACAGTATGTCTGAGAAATACAATGAAAGGCAGTTATATATCGCAAAACGCCTAAAGAATATTACAAAATATGAGTTGGTCGATCCCGAAAATGAAATTGAATATGGTGACTCAGGAGGTAATACGGTTCAGTATTTTTCAGAGCATTTTAACAAACCCGCCTTAACAATTGAAACGGTTGACGAGAATGCACCATTTCCCTTAGACTATAGACTAAGAATATCCACTTATGAGGAAATCAAGTTGATTTTATTTGAACTGGCTGGATTACTATAAACAGAATCGGAGGTAAAATGAATAAGACATATAATACAAATGAATTCGAAGCCAATAGACAGTTGGAGATTATAAATGAACTAAAATCCAGATATGATGAAGAATATCAAAGAACTAAAGTTAAAAAAACCTTTCATATAGTGACTTTCGGATGTCAGATGAACAGCAGAGATTCCGAAAAAATATCGGGAATATTAAAGCAGATAGGTTATATTGAAACCGATACCGAGGATGCTGATTTTGTCCTTTATAATACCTGTACGGTTAGAGAGAATGCCAATAACCGCGTATTTGGAAGATTGGGACATGTAGGTAAACTAAAAAAGAATCGTCCCGGTATGCTGGTCGCCGTATGCGGTTGTATGATGCAGGAGACTACAGCAGTAGAAAGAGTTAAAAAAAGCTATCCCTTTGTTGATATCATATTCGGTACCCATAATATTTTCAAGCTGGCAGAATTAATAAAAACCCGTATTGATAATGAATCGGTAAGTGACAAACACTCTGACCGAATGGTAATAGATCTTTGGAAGGATACCGACATGATTGTTGAAAATCTCCCCAATGACAGAAAATATCCGTTTAAGGCCGGTGTAAATATAATATATGGCTGTAATAATTTCTGTAGCTATTGTATAGTTCCTTATGTCAGGGGAAGAGAACGAAGCCGTAATCCTGAGGATATTTTGGAAGAAATCAGAGCATTGGCTAATGATGGTGTGAAAGAGGTCATGCTTCTGGGGCAGAATGTGAATTCATATGGCAAAAATCTGAATCCTCAGATAAGCTTTGCACAGCTGCTAAAGGAAGTCGAAAAAATTGATAAAATTAAAAGAATTCGTTTCATGACATCACATCCAAAGGATTTGTCTCAGGAACTGATAGATGTGATGGGAGCCTCCAAAAAGATATGCAGACACCTACATCTGCCATTACAGTCAGGTAGCACCAGGCTCCTAAAAATTATGAATAGAAAATATACTAAAGAAGATTATCTGGACTTGGTGGATAGAATAAGAAAAGCTGTCCCTGACATCTCATTGACTACCGATATAATTGTGGGCTTTCCCGGTGAGACCGAGGAAGACTTTATGGAAACAATAGATGTCGTAAAAAAGGTTGGCTTCGATAATGCTTTTACGTTTTTATATTCCAAGAGAGCAGGAACTCCTGCGGCTAATATGGAGTGTCAGGTAGATGAAAATGTGGCTAAGGAGCGGTTCGACAGACTCCTTGACGAAATTCACGCGTCAGCCGCTAAGGCTGCAGGAAGGGATGTGAATAGTGTTAAGGACGTTCTGGTAGAGGAGGTTAACTCACAGAATGAGGACTTACTCACCGGAAGATTAAGCAATAATATGCTTGTTCATTTCCCGGGGGACAAAAGCCTGATAGGTGAAATTATTCCGGTATATTTAGAAGAAAGTAAGGGCTTCTACTATATAGGGAAACAGGCTTAAAATAATTAGATCAGTCAACAGATGCATAAAATGACAATGAAATTTAAATTTATGCATCTGTTTTTGTCATATATTTAAAATATTCTAACCGCATACTTGACATATTCCCATTTACAGTTTAAAATTTAAATATTGTATTAATAATAACAAATGTACTTCTGATATATATTATATAACTAATCAAAGCAAGTGGGACATCTTGCTGATTCTACTTGCATAAATAAAAGGATATATATAGAGCATTTGTAATTGTACAATGAAAACCAAATAAGGAGGTGCTCCTGTGCCAATAGAAGTAGTAATTGCTATTGTTGCTACCTTCGTGATAGTTGCTCCTCTTGCGTGGAAAATTGCAATATCATATCGAATTAAGGTATATGAAGCAAAGATTGGTACTGCAGAAGAGAAAGCAAGAGAAATCATAGATGAAGCTTTAAAAACAGCTGAAACTAAGAAGAGAGAGGCATTGCTCGAAGCAAAGGAAGAATCTTTGAGAGCAAAGAACGAATTCGAGCGTGAAACTAAGGAACGAAGAGCAGAATTACAACGCTACGAGAAGCGGGTTCTGACTAAGGAAGAGACCCTGGATCGGAAAACCGAAGCACTGGAAAAAAAGGAAGCAAGACTTTCTGTTAAGGAAGCGGAACTTGATAAAATCAAGCAAGAAGTTGAAGAGTTCCATGCAAAACAACTACAGGAGCTTGAAAAGATCTCTGGACTTACCTCCGAACAAGCTAAGGAATATCTGATAAAGACTGTTGAAGAAGATGTAAAGCATGAAGTTGCTGTTCTCATCAAGGAATTGGAGAATAAAGCAAAAGAGGAAGCTGACAAAAAGGCTAAGGAATATGTGGTGAATGCGATTCAACGCTGTTCTGCAGATCATGTGGCTGAGACAACGATTTCAGTTGTACAGCTTCCTAACGATGAAATGAAGGGAAGAATTATTGGTAGAGAGGGACGTAATATACGAACTCTTGAAACCATGACAGGTGTTGATTTAATTATTGATGATACACCTGAAGCTGTTATTTTATCAGCCTTTGATCCGATCAGAAGAGAAGTTGCAAGGATTGCATTGGAGAAGCTGATTGTTGATGGAAGAATTCATCCTGCAAGAATCGAAGAAATGGTTGAGAAGGCTCAAAAAGAAGTAGATGTGATGATTCGTGAGGCCGGTGAGGCCGCAACACTCGAAGTGGGTGTTCATGGAATTCATCCTGAACTTGTCAAGCTTCTAGGTAAAATGAAATTTAGGACAAGCTATGGTCAGAATGCTCTGAAGCATTCAGTTGAAGTATCAATTATTGCAGGCTTATTAGCCAGCGAAATAGGAGTTGATGTTAGACTTGCTAAACGTGCCGGTTTATTACATGATATCGGCAAATCTGTAGATCATGAGATTGAAGGAACCCATGTCCAAATAGGTATTGATTTATGTAGAAAATACAAAGAATCACCTACCGTTATTAACGCGGTAGGCGCACATCATGGAGATGAGGAATTTCAATCTTTAATTGCTTGTATAGTTCAGGCGGCTGATACGATATCGGCAGCCAGACCGGGAGCAAGACGTGAGACCTTGGAAACATATACCAACAGACTTAAGCAATTAGAAGATATTACCAATGGCTTTAAGGGAGTAGATAAGTCTTTTGCTATTCAGGCAGGTAGGGAAGTTAGAGTAATGGTAGTACCTGAACAGATAAGTGATGCGGACATGGTATTACTGGCTCGCGACTTATCAAAGAAGATTGAAGCTGAACTAGAGTATCCGGGGCAGATTAAAGTTAATGTAATAAGAGAATCCAGAGTAACAGATTATGCAAAATAATTGTTGAAAAAGTGTCGGTTTACCGACACTTTTTTATTGATTTGGAAAGTATTTTGTATTTTATAGGCTAAGCTCTTTCTTATTGACATAAAACCATTGTAAATATAAAAAAATATGATATTATAAAATTATCAGATAAGAAAATTCAATATTTTTACAAAGGCGGAATACTTATGTATTGCATTAAGGCTAATCAAGAGTATGAAGAAAACTGGCTTTTTAACGTATTGAATCATTTCCCCATACCTATCGAAGTATTCAATTCTGAAGGTCTATGTATTTTTATTAACAAAGAATTTATAGAATTTTTCTGTGTTTCAGACCCATCTATGATTGTCGGAAAGACAAAGATTATTCATGATGTGATAATTAATGAAAAAATGAGCACTTCAGAATATCTGAACCGTGTATTTTCAGGAGAACCCCTTTCTTTTGATGATGTACGGGTCCCTTTTGATGCCATTGCAGACTGTTGTTGCCGTATTGAAAAGCACCCGGATAATGATATATATCAGAAGATTATAAGCTTTCCCATATTAAATCAATACAGTTCGCCAAACTATGCTGTTGCTTTATTTATAACGAAGAATATATACCAATCCAGACTGGATACTAGGAAAGCCAAGGAATATATAGATAAACATTGGATGGAAGACTATAATACGGAGAAAATTGCAGAGTATACCGGGTTATGCAGTCAGTATCTGGCGAGGTTGTTTAAGAAGTTCATGGGGATAACACCATATAGCTATTATCAGAATGTAAAGATTGAAAAAATAAAAGAAGCGTTAAGAAATCCTAAGCTTAGCATCAGGGAAGCCTTCATTTCATGTGGAGTCGACTATAGCGGAGGCATAGCCGATGTCTTTAAAAGAAGGACTGGGATGACTCCCTCAATGTATAGAAGGACATTTTTGGACAGAGATATCGACGAGGTAAAGCAGGTTGAACAGCATAATAATATAAGAGTAAATTATTCTGTCGACACTGATGATTTTAAGCAAAAATTATTTCAATATTCAGAGTATTTTCCTGTTCCGATTCAAATATATAAGACAAACGGTGATATAGCATATATAAATAATGCCGTACTTAGAATGTGGAACCTTTTGGACAGATCACAAATTCTTGAAAACTATAACCTATTTCGTGATCCTCAGGTTTTAGAGCATTCTGAGCTTAATGAAGGATTAAAAAGAGCTTTTCAGGGAGAGACAGTACTTATTCAGGATGTTCGTATCCCATTGGAGAGCTATTGGGAATGGTTAATGACAAGAACAGAACCTTATGATATTGAAGCCGTATATACGGATATTTTAAACTTTCCTATTAAGAATGAGATTGGAAAAATGATATATTTGGTTAGCATATTTTTTACAAGCAGGATATATCAAGGTAAGTCTGAGATAGCCAAAGCAAAGGAATTTATTGAAAATAACTGGCGAGAGGAGTTTGATATTGAAAAAATATCGAAGGCGGTTTGCTTAAGTCCTTCGCATCTGGTCAGGCTGTTTAAGATAAATACGGGCATGACACCGCATAAATATTATAAGAGTATTAAGGTAGTAAAGCTAAAGGCAGCACTCCGTGATACCAACTTAAGCGTAGCAGAAGTTTTTTCGTCCTGTGGATTCGAATACTCAGGAAATAATGCGCGCTTTTTTAAAACACAGGTGGGAATGACTCCGTCAGAATACCGTAAAAGTATAAAGTGATATACTTGTTTTTCATTGACTTTTAAGCAAATTGCACAACAAATCCTTGTGACACGGACACATGAAGTCTGCAGAAAATACTTTCTTTAATTTTTTCTGAAATATTTGTTGCTTTTTATTAAAATCTATATTACAATGATACTCAAATTCTCGACAGGAAAAATATGAAAGTATAGGGATGGTGCAAAATGGCATTAACATTATCAAAGAAGGCAATGGCGGTTAAGCCCTCATCTACATTAGCCATAACGGCTAAAGCAAAGGAAATGAAATCGAAAGGAATCGATGTTGTAGGATTCGGAGCAGGAGAGCCGGATTTTAACACTCCGGATAATATATGTGAGGCAGCCATCAAAGCCATTGAGAGTGGATTCACAAAATATACTCCCGTACCCGGTACGCTTGAGCTTCGAAAAGCTATCTGTGATAAGTTTAGAAAATTTAATAATTTAAGCTATGAGCCTGAGCAGATTGTTGTCAGTAACGGTGGAAAGCATGCACTGACTAATATATTTTCAGCTATTTTAAATCCCGGAGATGAGGTCATAATCCCATCCCCATATTGGTTAAGCTATCCTGAAATAGTCAGATTGGCTGATGGGATTCCTGTATATATTAGAGCGGAAAAATCTCAGAACTATAAAATTACAGCAAAGCAGCTAGAGGATGCCTGTACCGATAAGACAAAGGCTCTTGTATTAAACACTCCTAATAATCCGTCAGGTATGATCTACACCAGAGAGGAACTTGAGGCTATAGCACAAGTTGCTGTAGAAAAGGATTTTTATGTGGTTGCCGATGAAATGTATGAGCATCTGATTTATGATGGAGAGACTCATGTCAGTATAGCATCCTTAAACGAGGAAATTTATAGACGTACAATAACCTGCAGCGGATTGTCGAAAAGCTATTCTATGACAGGATGGAGAATAGGTTATACCGGATCCACTAAGGAAGTTGCAAAGCTTATGAGCAGTGTACAAAGTCACCAGGCCTCAAATCCGAATTCCATAGCACAAAAAGCGGCTTACGAAGCGTTGATCGGACCTCAGGATTCTATAAGTTCAATGAAAAATGAATTTGAAAAGCGACTGAACTATATGGTAGAGCGTATAGAGGCCATGAATCATATATCTCTACTGAAGCCACAGGGAGCATTTTATCTATTTGTGGATGTCGGAAATACCTTCAGTAAGACCTACAAAGGACAGCCTGTAGACAATGTGGATAATCTGGCAAGGATTCTTATTGAGGATTATAAGGTTGCTGTTATATCCTGTGGAGATTTTGGATTCGATGACCATATTCGACTTTCTTATGCAATATCCTTAGTGGAAATTAAAAAGGGACTCGATAGAATAGAAGCATTCCTGAAAGATATATCTTAATAATACATTATAATAGGAAAATAATATTTTGGCCGGGGTACTTCCCCGGCTTATATTATAAAATTAAATATCCATTTTTTTTAAAATACTACCTATTTTAAATGTTTTATGATACAATTTATTAGTAGAAGAATTATCCAAAATGAATATTTTGTTAAAATGCAACAGAAAGAGGTAGGCTATGGCGTTGTTTGGATTTATTGGTGTGGGTAATATGGGTTCGGCTCTTCTTAAGGCTTCTAATAAGACCTTTGGAGCAGATGAAATAGTATATTACGATGCATCATCTGAAATATGTAATTTAATCTATAAAGAGCTTGATATATTGCCTGAGAAGAATAATGCTTCGGTGGTTGAAAAATGCAAATACCTGGTACTTGCCGTAAAGCCGCAATACCTTGACAAGGTATTAAGAGAAATCAAGGGCTCAATCAATAGCAATCATATAGTTGTTTCCATAGTAGCAGGGGCGCCTATACAATCGATTAAGGATGTATTGGGGACTAAGGTAAAGGTCGTTAGATCGATGCCTAATTCTTCTGCGTTGATTTCTAAAGGTTTCACGGGTGTCAGCTTTTCGTCTGATACATTCACTGATGAGGAGAAAGCCGATATAGATATGTTTTTCAGTTCCTTCGGTGAGTATGAGGTCTTTGATGAAAGCCTAATGAATGCCGTAACCTGCGCAAGTGGAAGTTCTCCTGCATATGTGTATACATTTATTGAAGCCTTGGCTGACAGCGTTGTAAGCCTTGGAATACCCAGGGATAAGGCATATCCGCTCGTTGCTCAGACAGTAATGGGTGCCGCATCCATGGTACTGGAAACGGGAGAGCATCCAGGCATACTGAAAGATAAGGTCTGTTCACCCGGAGGAACAACTATTTCAGCTATTAAGGCATTGGAGGAATTCGGGTTTAGGAATGCCATTATGAAAGCGACCGACGCATGCTATAGAAGGGCTGTCGAGCTTAGCGATGAAGCAAAATAAGATAAACGGAGGCAATAATGGCTCACATCAAGAGAATTAACAGAGAACTGTCATATAAGGGCAGATTAATAGATTTTTATAGTGATACTGTCTTAATTGACAATGAAAAGCAAACTGTTTTCGATTTCATAGATCATAAGGGTGCTTCGGCATTGATACCCGTTGATAAGGATAATAATATAATTATGGTACGTCAGTACAGAAACTCAATAGACAGCTACACTCTGGAGATACCAGCCGGAGGGTTGAATCCCGGAGAAGATAACCTTACATGTGCCATAAGAGAGTGCAGGGAAGAGACAGGATATACAGCCAATAATGTGAAGCATTTAATTGATGTTCATACGACCGTGGCATTCAGCAATGAGCTGATAAGAGTATATTATTCCAATGACCTGACGCAGTCTGTACAGAATCTGGATGAAGACGAATTCGTAGATATAGAGAAACATTCTTTATCCGATCTAATCTTAATGATATATTCGGGCAAGATAACCGATGCAAAGACTATTGCCGGACTATTGGCATATAAAACAAAGATGGAAATGTAAATGGCTTGTTCTAATTTATAAATCCCATCATATTTATCTAATGACAATAATATCGGGTTGTAACGGTATATATTTGTCAAATAACAGATAAGGCGTGATGAGATTTTGAAGCTATTAAAAATAAAGCTACAAAAGCTGAGTATAATTCAAATTTCGATCCTAATCATGATTATTGGATTGATTCTTGGTGTACTGTCGGCTAATTTGTTTCAATCCTTCTATTATGAACGTATGATGAACTACCATAATCATGTTTTTTCTGAAATTGCAAGAGAAAGCATTGATTATTCAGGCTTATTCTATTATATACTTAGAGAGAATTTCAAAGATTTTGTTGTGTTTTGGCTGCTTTCCATTACCATATTAGGAATTCCGTATATGTTGCTGAAGATAATCGTCTTTGGGTTTTCAACCGGATTCTTCATATCTGCAATAGCGATGCAATACGGTTTTAAAGGGATTTTACTGATTCTAAGTTATCAGTTTCCCCATGGCCTTATATATCTTCCGATAATATTGCTGTGCTTACATAAGGGATATGGTCTTTGCAGATCGATGTATTTTGAAAACAGAAACTATCTGTCATTCATATTGAGACAGTTTAAATCCTATTTGTTTTTATTAATATTTTTATCTGTTCTTTTATTCTTAGGAAGCTTTTTAGAAGCGTATGTCGGATCGTTTTTTCTTAAGAAGGCACTGGAGTTAATCACATAATATTATCGGTAATAGAGATACATATAAACGAAGCAAATGAGGAGGTTGTAAATGAAGCAACAAATTGACGAATTTTCAAGATATCTTCAGAATGTAAAGCAGGCTTCAGTGAACACAATCAGAGCTTATGAGAATGACTTAAGTAGATTAGAATCATTTTTAAGTCTACAGGGTATCGAGAGTGCATCCAGAATAACCGAAACAACTCTTAATTCCTATGTATTGTCATTGGAAAAGGACGGATTATCACCGGCCAGTGTATCGAGGCATATTGCTTCTATGAAGGCGTTCTTGCTATATCTTCTAAAAAACGGAAGTATTGCCGGAGATCCATCTGAACGTATCAAAGCGCCAAAAGTCATAAAAAAACCCCCTCAGGTACTGGATGAGAATAAGATACTGGCATTACTGAATCAACCTGATATAAGCACAAGCAAAGGAATCAGGGATAAAGCAATGCTGGAACTTCTGTATGCTACAGGTATTAAGGTATCAGAGATTATAAATTTAAGGCTTTCAGATATTAATTTATCAGGGAAATATATAACCTGTGGAGATAGACATGAGAGAAGTATACCCTTCGGCAGTTTGGCACAAAGTTCACTCAAGGCGTATTTGGAAATAAGAGATAATGCCTTCGATAAAAGAGGCAGTAGTTATCTTTTTCTTAATAATCAAGGTGAGCAGCTGAGCAGACAGGGATTTTGGAAAATTCTCAAGGGATATGCTAAAGCAGTGGGTATCGATGAAATCAATCCTAATATGATTAGACATTCCTTTGCTTCACATATGATAGATAATGGTGCCGATATCGGTATTGTACAGAAATTTCTCGGTCATACGGATATAAGCACCACTCAATTATATCTATCTCATAATTATCAAAACAGCCGCGAGGTTTATGCTAATACACATCCTAGAGCATAATAATGTTTACACCAAATGATCCGCAATCGTATATATAAGCTTCTCAGATTCCTCCCATCCGAGGCAAGGATCGGTTATGGATTTACCATATACATGACCTGATACTTTCTGGCTGCCGCTTTCAATATAGCTTTCAATCATAACCCCCTTGACCAACTTAGCAATATCAGGAGAAATTCTCCGACTATGCAGAACCTCTTTTATAATACGTGGTTGCTCGGAGTATACTTTATTAGAATTTGCGTGGTTGGCATCAATTATTGTTGCAGGATAGCTTAAGTCTCTTTCCTCATACATGTTCAGAAGGCGCATAAGATCCTCATAATGATAGTTGGGTATGGCCTGGCCGTGTTTATTCACTGCACCTCTGAGAATAGTATGGGCCAAAGGATTACCGGAGGTCTTAACCTCCCATGTTCGATAGAGGAAGGTATGACTTCGTTGAGCTGCCACCACAGAATTAAGCATAACGGAGAAATCACCGCTTGTGGGGTTTTTCATACCCGCAGGGATATCCATACCGCTAATAGTAAGCCTGTGCTGCTGATTCTCAACCGAACGGGCTCCTACGGCAACATAGGACAGAACATCTTCTACATAGGGCCAGTTTTCGGGGTAGAGCATTTCATCCGCTACGGTTAACCCGGATTCGGCAATAGCACGAAGATGCATCTTTCTCATAGCTATTAAGCCCTCCTGTAAATCCGGTTCCTTTTCGGGATTAGGCTGATGCACAATACCCTTATAGCCCTCACCGGTCGTTCTGGGCTTATTGGTATACACTCTTGGTATCAGTACCAATTTATCTGCAACCTTCTCCTGTACCTTCGCCAACCTGGAAATATAATCACATACAGCATCCTCATGGTCGGCGGAGCATGGACCGATTATAACCAGAAATTTATCTGAATACCCCATAATAATATCTTTAATTTCCTTATCCCTTTGCTTTTTTCTTATAACATCCTTTTCGGGTAAGGGATAAGCCTTTAATAATTCTCTTGGTGATATTACCTCTTTAATGAATTCGAAGCTCATATCTTTACTCCCTTCTAAATTTGATTTATTGTATAATTTTTTGTAGCATTCGTCAATCATATTTATATATATACCATATATTTTATTAAAATTTAATGTACGAAAATCAATAAAAAATGTTATACTGTCTTTATGATAATATAAATGGAGTGACGCTTTATGAGAATGTACGATTTAATCAATAAAAAGAAGAACAAAGGTGAGCTTAGCAAAGAGGAAATTGAGTTTATAGTCGAAGGCTTTACCAAGGGTGATATACCTGATTATCAAATGTCAGCATTTTTAATGGCTGTCTGTCTAAATAAATTGTCCCATGAGGAAACGGCATATTTAACCATAGCAATGGCCAATAGCGGTGAGCAGTTGGATCTGTCAAAAATCCATGGCGTTAAGGTGGATAAACACAGCACAGGAGGCGTAGGGGATAAGACATCGCTTATATTAAGCCCCATGGTTGCTTCATTAGGTATTCCGGTTGCCAAGATGTCAGGAAGAGGGCTTGGACATACAGGAGGAACAATAGATAAACTGGAGAGTATCCCCAGTTTTTCCACTGAGCTGAATTCAGAGCAGTTTGTTGATAATATTAACCGTATCAAGATGGCGATCGTTGGCCAAAGTGCGAATTTGGCTCCCGCTGATAAGAAAATCTATGCTCTACGGGATGTAACCGCAACGGTGGATAATATGTCACTAATCGCATCAAGTATTATGAGTAAGAAACTGGCATCCGGAGCAGATGTTATTGTTCTTGATGTAAAGACCGGAAGCGGAGCGTTTATGAAGAAATATGAGGATTCACTCGCATTAGCTAAGGAGATGGTTCAAATCGGAACCCTGGCAGGAAAGCCTACCTATGCCATTATCACAGATATGAATCAACCGCTTGGAAGAGCCGTCGGTAATGCGCTGGAGGTTAAGGAAGCCATAGAAACCCTATACGGTCATGGACCGGAGGACTTGCTAGAGGTATCCGTCATCCTGGCTTCATATATGCTTCTCGGAGCGGGAAAAGTAAAATCCGCTGATGAAGGAAGAGAATTGCTTCTTGAGACGATTAAAAACAAGAGTGCATTGGATAAAATGGCGGAATTTGTCCGAGCTCAGGGAGGGGACAGTGAATTTGTATATAATCCCGAGCTTCTTAAGCTGGCATCGATTCGCTATGATGTTAAATCCCCGTTTGACGGCTATGTAAGTGAGATACTTACCGATGAAATCGGAATGGCTTCTCTGGTTCTGGGCGGCGGAAGAGCCACTAAGGACAGTAAGATCGATCTTAGTGTCGGTATCATTATAAATAAGAAACTAGGTGATAAGGTTTCAAAGAACGAGACTCTGGCCACATTATATGCAAGTGATGATGAAAAAAGAAAAGAGGCCAAGAAAAGGCTCATCAATGCTTATGTTATCAGTAAAGATAAGCCAAAGAGACCTCCCTATATCTACAGTGTGGTTACTAAGGATGGCGTAAAGGAAATATAAATGGTCAATTTAGGTCCGTTGTCACATAGTATATATTGAGATTAACACAACGGGTGTGCCTATTGTATAGAAGAAGGTATAGACTAATTATAATCATAATTATTATTATATTACTGTTTGTTTCTTTGTATCGAAACTCCGGTTTATATTACCGAAGGAAGATTATACTACCGTTTAGCCTGCATCTTAACAGGCAGGAAGTATATCTTACCAAGGGTGAGGAGTTTCGATTATTTGTATATAGGATAAATAAGCGAGTAACATTCCGCTCCACGAACATTCGGGTGGCAGGAGTGAATTTTAACGGAAGAGTATTCGCTTATCAAACAGGAAAGGCTATTATAATTGCTAAGGTTGGTAATAGGAAGCTAAAATGCAGGGTTAAGGTCATTGATTTAAATAAAGATCATCTGAATCTTAGGGTGGGTGATAAATACAGATTATGGATAAAGGGGCCTGCTTTCTTTGGCAAATATAAAAGCAGCAACCCCGAGGTGGCTGATGTGACTATATTTGGTAAGGTAAAGGCTAAACGTGCAGGAAAAGCCATAATTACGGTGAAGGTAAAGAACAAGACTCTTAAATGCAGTATAACTGTCAGATAAGTGCATATTTTTATAGACAAATTTATGCAGGGATTGGTCTAAAATTGTAAAGCCTGGATTAAAATATTAATAATAGTATTTTAGCGGAGTTTAAAATGAAAAATATAGCTGTCATACTTCTTTTATCGTTGTTTTTATCTTATACACTTTCCGATGCATTTATCAATGCCAAAATCAATAAAACAAAGCCTGAGATAGAAGATGTCATACCGGTTACCGCAACCGTAGAATCAACTATGGAGCTAGCCACACCTTCGGCTGTTTTAATGGAAGCTTCTACGGGTACCGTTTTATTCGAAAAGAATAAGGATGAAAAATTAAAGCCTGCCAGTGTCACCAAGGTTATGACTTTGCTTCTTATATTCGAGGCCTTGGAATCGGGTCAAATTAACCTAATGGATGATGTCAGTGTTACCGAGCATGCCGCATCCATGGGAGGTTCACAGGTTTATCTAGAGCCTTACGAGGTTCAAAATGTAGATACAATGATAAAATGCATCAGTATATCCAGTGCCAACGATGCTTCTGTTGCTATGGCTGAACATATCGCAGGCTCCCATGAGGAATTTGTTGCAAGAATGAATAAAAGAGCGAAAGAGCTTGGCATGAATAACACTAATTTTGTCAACTGCACAGGCCTGGACGCAGATAATCATTATACCACAGCATATGACATAGCATTAATGTCGGCAGAGCTAATAACCAAATTTCCTGAGATCAGTAATTATGCCACTATCTGGATGGATACCTTCGTTCATACTACCAAAAAGGGAAGAACAGAATTCGGACTTACCAATACCAATAAGCTTATTAAGTCATACAAGGGAATAACAGGGTTAAAAACCGGTTCGACCAGCATCGCAAAATACTGTCTATCGGCCACCGCCAGACGTAATAACATGGATTTGATTGCCGTAATCATGGCGGCTCCTGATACTAAAACCAGATTCCGTGAAGCAACTAAGCTGTTAAACTATGGATTTGCTAATTATTCATTATTTGTTGACGATAATCATGACGTTATAATGGAGCCCGTAAGAGTTACAAAGGGTGTTACCGATTATGTAACAGGTAAAGCAAAGAATAATTTCTCGTATCTATGTTCAAAAGGAATGTCGCCTGATAATATCAGAAAGGAAATCGTATTCTTCGATAAGGTTACGGCACCGATTACCACTGAGGATAAGATAGGAGATATCATTTATTACTATGACAATGAAAAAATTGGAAGCATCGATATCGTTTCAATTGAAGCCGTTAAAGAGGCCGGATATAATGATTGTTTCATTAAATCTTTAAGGAAATATTTTCTTGCATACTGATAATATCCTTTTATCCTTGTTGACACATTTTATGCTTACAGTTATATTATAAAGGACAGGATGTTGCACGGACTACATATGCCTGAAAGGGGATATTATGATATACTTTTTAATTATAATAGCTGTTATTTTCATATTTTCACTGTGGTCTTTCCTAGAACATAAATTCATAGTAACATCAGAATATATAATTAACTCAGAAGAAATTACATTTGTTGTACTTTCAGACATTCATAATAAAGGATTTAGAAAAAGCAATCAGATTCTTCTCAAAAAAATATTGGAACAGAGGCCGGATTTTGTTATAATAGCCGGGGATATGATTAATAAGAAAAAACCCTGCTATCATGGGGAAGCATTTAATATTATTAAAGAAATCTCAGAGCATTATCCGGTTTATTATGCCTATGGTAATCACGAGCAGTACTTTGAGGAGCTAACCTGTAGTAACAGCAATGTTGAAAAGCAAGTTACTCTGTGTGAATCCTGGAATCTGTATAAGGAGAAGCTTGAAAGGCTGGGTGTTATATTTCTTAATAATAAGAGCATCGAGATTCGTCGTAATGACAGTAAGATAATTATTACAGGCCTATCCTTATCTTCTGATTATTACCGTAACAGGAATAGAATTAAGCTTGAGCAGGAGGCTATTATCGACTATATAGGTGGAAGAAGCAGTGACGGTTATCAGATTCTGATTGCACACAATCCCATATATTTTCATGATTATATAGAGTGGGGTGCGGATTTAATACTTGCAGGTCATGCCCATGGAGGACTTATTCGTATCCCTATTATTGGAGGCATTATATCTCCTCAATTCAGACTGTTTCCCAAATATGATGCCGGACGTTATTCTGAGAATAACAGGCACATGATTGTATCCAGAGGACTGGGAAATCATTCGTGTATGCCAAGAATATTCAATATACCAGAGTTGGTTGTTGTAAAGATGAAAGGAGTATTATGAGTATTCCGGTTAAGCTGAAAGCATTTGAGGGTCCCTTAGACCTTCTGCTTCATTTGATTGATAAAAATAAAATAAACATATACGATATTCCGATTGTAGAAATAACGGAGCAATATTTGGAATACATACAGCTTATGGAGTCAAAGAATCTTGAAATAATGAGTGAATTTCTTGTTATGGCTGCTATGCTTATAAATATTAAATCCCGTATGCTGTTACCGATTCTTACCGAAGAGGATGAGGAGGAAATCGACCCGAGACAGGAACTTGTGGACAGGCTTTTGGAGTATAAGATGTATAAGTATGTTTCCGAGCAGCTTAGGGACAAGCAGGAGGATGCTTCGAGAGTAATGTTTAAGCCTCCTTCAATCCCAAAGGAGATTGCAGATTATAAAGAGGAAATCAATGTAGACGAATTGGTCGGTGATTTGACTTTATCAAAGCTTCATGAGATATTCACCTCAATTGTTAAAAAACAGTCGGACAAGATTGATCCGATTAGAAGTAAATTTGGGAAAATCGAGAAAGAAGAAATTAATCTTGGTGAGGTATTTATTCAAATACAGAAATTCGGCATAGAGCATAAGGTGTTTTATTTTAGAAATCTTTTGGAACAACAGACTACTAAGATGGAGATAATAGTAACATTTCTTGGAATTTTGGAACTTATCAAACTGGGAAGGATAAAGATAGAGCAGGAGCATATGTTTGATGACATTAGGATTACTTATTTGGCTTCAAACATTATTAGCATGGAGGAGGCAGGATTCTAGTGGAATTAAAATTAGTTGAAGCTCAGATAGAAGCGATTCTCTTTACTATGGGAGAGGCTGTGGAGATTGACAGACTGGCATTGGCCATAGAACATGATGAGGACACAACCAGAAAAATCATACATAACATGATGGATAAATATGAGGATGAAAGCAGGGGAATACAGATTATTGAACTTGACGGTGCATATCAGCTTTGTACTAAGGCATCAATGTATGAAACCATCATTAAAATAACCCATATTCCCAAAAAACATGTACTAACCGAGGTACTACTTGAAACCTTGTCGATTATAGCTTACAAGCAACCCATAACAAGACTTCAGATTGAAGCAATACGTGGAGTGAAGTCGGATCATCCTATAAATAAATTATTAGAATATAATCTTATATGTGAGCTTGGAAGGCTGGATGCACCCGGCAGACCGATTTTATTTGGTACCACCGAAGAGTTCTTACGAAGCTTTGGGCTGCAGTCTCTGGATTCGTTACCGGCCATAAATCCTGAAAAGCTTGATGATTTTAAGCTTGAGGCCGAGGAGGAAGCCGAGCAGCTGACCTTAGATATATAATTATGGCTGTTTAATTCATACAGGATGTTAACTATCTTCCTATAGGACTATACCAAGGTATCAGGCCATCGGCCAAAGCCGCATCAAAGCTGGGAATTTCCGGTGCTTTTCCGCCTTTGCGCTTATAATAGCTGGGTGGATAAAGCACATCTTTTTTATCCTTTTTGTATATTTTATCCGTATCAACTGTTGGATCCTCACCGGGTCTGACCTTTCTTGCTACCACTATGGTTCTATAATTAGAAAGCTCGTATGAACATGTGGATAGCGTTAAAATCTGATCTTCTTCATTGATATCAACCACATCAATATTAAAGAGTGAACGTGCTCTTATCTGATATACATATTCTAAAAAATCTCTGTCGTTTGAAAAGCTTGATTTAACAAAGGGGAAAAAGTCATTTCTTTCGTTATTACCGGGTGTAATATATATGGAAAACACTTTCCATTGAGCTTCTTCATATATGGTATCAAAGCTTATAATCGGATGCTCCTTAAGAAATCTCAGATTATTATATTCCAATAAATAGTGGAACATATCGTCTGATGAAGTCATATTATGACCATGAATAATAAGGTTTTGTGTGTTTTCTTCTACCGATGAGCTGACATCAAGAAACAGGCTGCCTGCCTTTAAATACTCATGAGTATCCCAGGCCTTATCAAGATAATATTCGGGGTCGCTTTTATCAGATTGTACCACTACATAATCAATCTTGGTATCGTTTGTATCATCTACAATATTATCAATCCGAATCCAGCCCTTTACGTCCTCGTTTATTTCAAGAAGTTTGCCGAATTTCTTTAGGCGTCCCTGATCATCCCTATTGGGATCCGGCGTAGGGGTCGGAGTTATATGTATATCGGGATTGTCATCAATGCTGTCCGTATTATCCTCATTATCGTCAATTTCATCGATTAAAACCGGCTCAGGGGAGTCAGTAGGTACTTCCTCAACACTATGATATAAATCTCTGGCATATTCTATAGACTTTTTTAATTTATAGGGTTGTATGAACACTTCATTTATAAAGAGCGCAAGGAATACAAAGAACCCAACAGTGAAAAGGATCCTAAGCGAACGTATTATAAGCTTCTTCTTGTCCTTCTTTGGCATAATAAAATCCTTCCTAATATATAAGTAAAATTCAGTTAACTTGTTGTATCACCTGGAGATGATATCATAATTATACATCTTAGGAATAAGTGAGTAAAGTCACAAATAAATTAAAATAAGGAATATCGATAGGATGATACAATGTTTAGTATTAACAAAAAAACAAATAAAGGCTTTTTAATATGTATGGGGTCAATTCTTTTTTTTGCTTTCATAAGCTTTATTAGTTTCAAAAATATATATGATGAGCTATTCAACAGCCATGTAACCGTAACTGATGATTTTGAAAAAAAGCTAAAAGAAGAGAATAAAAACCCGATTAGAGAAGGACAGTTCGAATCCTCGGAAGTCGAATCTGAGGATAACAATGAGCCTAAGAAATTAAAGTTAAATTCTCTTTCGGCTTTACTTATGGATGGTGAAAATAACAGGGTTCTCTATGAGGTAAATGGTTATAAGGAGATGCCAATGGCCAGTACAACCAAGATAATGACGTGTATTGTCACTCTTGAGAACGGAAATCTTAATGATGTGGTTACAATATCACCTTATGCTGCAAGAATGCCTGATGTCCAGCTGAATGTAAGGGCCGGTGAACAATATTATTTGAGGGATTTGCTTTATTCGCTTATGCTTGAAAGTCATAATGATGTGGCAGTCGCTATTGCGGAGCATGTGGGAGGCACGGTGGAGGGCTTTACCACAATGATGAACGATAAAGCGAGGGAGCTTGAGTGCTATAACACAAATTTTGTCACGCCTAACGGCCTCGATGCGGAGGGGCATTATACCACGGCTAGAGATTTAGCCGTCATTTCCTCTTATGCCATAAAAAACAAGGACTTTCTAGCCATTACAAATACTCCGTCTTATCAATTCAAAGAGCTTAAGAATGGAAGCAGGAGCTTTTCCGTATCAAATAAGAACAAGTTTCTATATATGATGGATGGAGCTATCGGCGTTAAAACAGGTTTTACGGGTAAAGCGGGGTATTGTTTTGTAGGAGCCGTTAAAAAACCGGATAGAATCTTAATTTCAGTGGTTCTGGGTTGCGGATGGCCTCCCAGTAAAAATTTAAAATGGACCGATACCAAGCGGCTTATGACCTATGGAATTGAAAATTACGAAAAGAGGCAGATTTTTGAAGAGATAGACATGGAGCCTATATATGTTGAGAAGGGTCAAAGTGATTTTATTGAAGCCGATATAAAGGGGGACCTGCAGCTGTTGTTACGGAAGGATGAAAAAATAAAGATCGAATATGATATACCGGATATATTAGTAGCTCCGATAGAAAAGGGTCAGAGGATTGGAGAAGTAAAATATTATATTAATGACAGTCTTTATGCTAGTATACCTGTGTATGCAAATAATGAAAGTAAAAGGATAGATTACAGATTTTGCTTTATGAGAGTTCTTAAACTGTGGAGTCTTCAATATTAAAAATTCATATAAATGACTTTTCTGTGATTTGAATCAATTAAAATTACATATAATCTTCCTATACTTGAAATATGAGTGTATAATTGGTATTAGTAGCTAAAAGAAAAAACCAAAGGAGGAAGAGTGTAATATGAGTAAAAAAATTACGGATAAGGTAACATGGGTTGGTAAGGTCGATTGGGAACTGACGACATTTCATGGGCATGAATATTCTACATTTAAGGGTTCCTCTTATAATTCATATCTGATAAGAGATGAAAAGACAGTGCTAATCGATACAGTATGGGTTCCATATGATAAGGAATTTGTTTCAAACTTAAAGAAAGAGATTGATTTAAAGCAAATTGATTATATTATAGCAAATCATAACGAAGTCGATCATAGCGGTGCTTTGGCAGAGCTTATGAGGGAAATCCCGGATACACCCATATATTGTACTGCTAACGGTGCAAAAATCCTTAAGGGGCATTATCATCAGGATTGGAATTTTGTTACTGTAAAGACCGGCGATACACTGGATATCGGAAGCTCTACCCTTACCTTTGTTGAAGCACCCATGCTTCATTGGCCGGACAGCATGATGACTTATATGTCCGGAGATAATATCTTATTTAGCAATGATGCCTTCGGTCAGCATTATGCTACAGAATCATTATACAATGATAAAGTAGATAACTGTGAGCTCTTTCAAGAGGCAATTAAATATTATGCCAATATTCTGACTCCTTTCAGTAGGTTCGTAACAAAGAAGATTGAGGAGGTATTGAGCTTTAACCTACCGGTCGATTTGATTTGCACGAGCCACGGCGTTATATGGAAGGATAATCCCACCCAAATAATTGAAAAATATTTGGAATGGGCTAATAATTATCAGGAAAATCAGATTACAATCATTTATGATACGATGTGGAATTCTACGAGAAAGATGGCAGAGGCAATTGCCTCAGGCATAACCAAAACTGATCCGAGCGTTACTGTAAAGCTATATAATGCGTCTTTAGATGATAAGAATGATATAATAACAGAGATATTCAAATCAAAGGCAATACTTATGGGCTGTCCTACAATAAATAATGGGCTGTTACATTCCATAGGCGGACTCTTAGAGATGATAAAGGGACTGAAGTTTAAAAATAAGAAAGCCGCCGCCTTTGGAAGTTATGGCTGGAGTGGGGAATCAGTCAAACAGGTAACAGAAAAGCTGAAGGAGGCCGGATTCGAAGTTATAAATGATGGTATAAGGACCCTATGGGTACCTGATGCCGATGAGACAACCAAGCTTATTGATTACGGAGTATCATTAGTTCGGCAATTAGGCTAATTCAGATTAGGTTGCATAAGCTACTATATTATTTGATTTTAAATAAAACTTCAATAAAATTAAAAAATATGAAACCTTTTTGGTATTTTGAATCGTTATATATATAGATGAGTAATACTAAAGGGGCGGGATATAATGAGAAATATTTTAAGAAAATTTAAATCAAGTAAATATAGATGCTTTTATAAAGGACTGACATATGCGTTACTCTCAGTCATGGCAATGTTTTTATGTATATTTTTCATAAAGGATAAATCATCAACTAAATTCGATATATTATTTTCGTTCTGCCTGGCTGTAATATGTATGCTGCAGGGCCTTGCATCGATGTATAAAAATTACGAGACATCATGATACTTAAGTGTTGAAAAAAATAAGAATCAGGAGATTATTTAATCTCCTGATTCGTTTTATATATAGGATAATTCATATTATTCAATAAATAAGCTCCGAAATGATGCTTTTATAGATCGAATCCGAAATATTTTATTGTATTGTTATATGATATATCTTCAACCAGCTTCTTTAGGATTCTTAAATCATTAGGATATCTTCCCGTCTCAACCAGCGTACCAAACATATCGCATAGAATACGTCTGAAGTACTCATGTCTCGTATAAGACAGAAAGCTTCTGGAATCAGTAAGCATACCCACAAAATTACTGATTAGGCTGGTGCTTGATAGGGTAGTAAGATGCTCTCTCATACCCGGCTCATGGTCATTAAACCACCAGGCAGACCCATGCTGAAGCTTTCCAATGGCAGATTCATTCTGAAAGCAACCGATGACAGTGTCTATTGCAGCATTCTCGATTGGATTAAGCGAATAAATTATTGTCTTGGGCAACTGATCGGTTATGTCGAGTGCATTCAAATAATCAGCCAACTGAGCAGAGGAGCTTCTGCTGTCATCGATACAGTCATAGCCTGTATTTGGACCTAAGTTTTCAAACATACGACTGTTATTATCTCTCTTTGCTCCGTAATGAAGCTGCATAACCCAATTTAATCTATGGTTTTCTCTTCCTAAGAATAACATAAGGGCGGTCTTAAACTTAAGAATTTCATCCGGTGAAAGAGTCATACCCTTAAGTCTGCGTTTAATGATTTTTTCTATTTCATCTTCCGTAGCCGGATAATACATAACGAAATCCAATCCATGATCCGAGGTTTTACATCCTACAGAGTCAAAGAATTCCATACGGATTTTAAGGGCTTCACATAAAGAGGAAAAGCTGTTTATTCGGATATTACTGACTAATGAGAGCCTGTCAATATAGTCTACAAATCCCGGCTTCTCAATATTTACTGCCTCATCAGGTCGAAATGCAGGATATACCTTGGTCTCAAATTCCTTATCATTGGCAAGTCGTATATGATATTCCAAAGTATCGGCAGGATCATCTGTGGTACACAGAACGGACACATTTGAGCTACGGATTATACCCCTGGCACTCAATGAAGGATCCTTAAGCTTTTCATTACATAGATCCCATACCTCCTGGGCTGTCTCTGAGTTTAAAATCTTATTGTAGTTAAAATATCGCTTCAGCTCCAGATGGCTCCAATGATAAATCGGGTTTCCTATGGCCAACTCTAAGGTTTCAGCCCATTTTTGAAATTTATCTCTGTCGTCTGCATTTCCTGTAATATATTCCTCTCTGATGCCGTTGGCTCGCATTAATCTCCATTTATAATGGTCACCGCCGAGCCATAGCTGAGTAATGTTTTCAAAACGGATATCCTTGGCTATGTCTATAGGATTTATATGGCAATGATAATCCGCTATGGGCATGTTTTTGGCATAATCATGATATAATACCTTTGCCGTATCATTTGATAATAAAAAATCCCTATCCATAAAAGCTTTCATAGCATCCTCCATTCCGGCATTATCATGTAATGCCATTAAAATTATATATTTGCGGGAAAATAATGTCAAGGAGAGCATACAGTGTTCGTTGACTTAATAAGAGATTGGAATTATACTAAAAGAAATTATTGTTAATTAAAGAGAAGGAGAATATATATGGCTAAGGTTATCACAATGGGAGAGATTATGCTACGTCTGTCAACTCCCGGATATAAGAGATTTATTCAATCAGACAGCTTCGATGTTTGCTATGGTGGCGGGGAAGCCAATGTGGCCGTATCATTAGCTAATTATGGCCATGATGCTTATTTTGTTACCAGGGTACCCAACAACCCCATTGGTGACAGTGCTATAGCAGCTCTTAGAAAATTCAATGTAAACTGTGATTATATTGCCAAGGGAGGAAAACGGCTGGGAATCTATTTTCTCGAAACAGGAGCTTCAATGAGGGCTTCTAATGTGGTTTATGACAGAGCAGACTCAGCGATTGCAGAAGCAGACCCTTCAGACTTTGATTTTAACAGGATTTTTGACGGTGCAGACTGGTTTCATTTCACAGGCATTACTCCTGCCATAAGCGATAAGGCTGCATTGTTAACCGAAGAGGCATTAAAGGCGGCAAAGCAAAAAAATATTACTGTATCAGTAGACCTTAACTTCAGAAAAAAACTATGGTCATCTGAAAAGGCACAGCGTGTCATGACCAATTTGATGCAATATGTGGATGTATGTATCGGAAACGAAGAGGATGCTGAGAAGGTATTAGGTTTTAAGCCGGGCAATACTGATGTTACCAGTGGAGAACTGGAGCTTGCCGGTTATCAGGACATTTTTGAGCAGATGATTGAGAAATTTAACTTTAAGTATGTTGTCAGTTCACTTCGAGAGAGCTATTCGGCATCGGATAACGGATGGTCTGCCTGTATATATGACAGCAAGGAATTTTATCATTCTAAAAAATATGATATAAGAATAGTCGACCGGGTCGGCGGAGGCGATTCCTTTGCTGCAGGATTGATATGCGGACTGTTGGACGGTAAATCCATGAAGGATTCATTGGAATTTGCCGTTGCGGCATCAGCTTTAAAACATACGATTCCCGGTGATTTTAATGTGGTAAGCAGAGCAGAGGTCGATGCATTGGTTGGCGGAGATGCATCGGGCAGAGTGCAAAGATAAGGAATTTTTGGTTTATTTTGTACTTGATTATTTTTGACAATCCACGTATTATTATTATTGTTTGACATTTAGAAATATCATGGAGGGTTATAATGAAAAAAATTAAGACTAATAATAAGAAGCCGCAGCAGAAAGCCCCGATGAAGAACAGCACTAAAATCTTACTTTATTCATTAGCGGGTGTTTTATTGTTAATAATCATAGTATTGGTTATGTTTGAAAGCAAATCCGGACGTATCACCATCCGTAATGACTCGGATTATACCCTTGAATATGTTAAGGCGTTTTATGTTGATGCCGAAGGTGCCGTAAACGATGATGTGATGTTATTCGAGAATCTTCAGAAGGGAGATAAATCCGAAATTCTCTTAGAGAAAATTGATTTATCATATCTTGAGGCTAATCTTGAGGTACGGTTTAAATTTGAGGGATATGATGAACTGTTTGTTGATGCCGGTTATTTTAACGATATATTTAATGGAAGAATATCCTTAAGCTTTTCTAATACCGAGGAGGATAAGGTGCTTCTTAAGATAAAGGCATCCCCCGGTGTTTTACCCTCACCTCAGATCAGATGTGATGAGGAGCATGTTGTAAACCTGGCAGAGGGTTATGTTGAAGAATAGTTATAAGGAGACGGATTAATGATCAAACTATATGATAAAGGTGTATATCTTATTGATGGCGCTGAGATAATAGAGGACGCTCCCGATGCGTTATTATCCATATCTCAGAAAACAGGTAACAATATTGAAAAAGATATTGCCAAATCTAATACAATGGCATATAAGATACTGAATAGTCATAATACTTCCGGCAGTATGGAGAGCTTGAAAATTAAGTTTGACAAGCTAATATCCCATGATATAACTTATGTGGGAATCCTACAGACAGCAAGAGCAAGCGGACTCGAAAAATTCCCGATTCCATACGTACTGACTAACTGTCATAATAGTCTTTGCGCCGTTGGAGGAACCATAAACGAGGATGACCATATGTTTGGATTGTCCTGTGCAAAAAAATATGGTGGAATTTATGTGCCTGCCCATCAGGCCGTAATTCATCAATATGCCAGGGAGATGATGGCTGAAGCCGGTAGCATGATTTTAGGCTCAGACAGTCATACCCGTTACGGTGCACTTGGAACCATGGCTATAGGAGAGGGTGGCCCTGAACTCGTAAAACAGTTACTTGAAAGGACATATGATATTCCGATGCCAAAGGTTGTGGCAGTATATCTTACCGGAGAACCCCGTAAAGGTGTTGGCCCTCAGGATATTGCCTTGGCTATTATTAAATCGGTTTTCAAGAACGGATATGTTAACAATAAGGTAATGGAATTTGTAGGTGACGGAATTAAGAATCTCAGTATGGACTACCGAATCGGCATTGACGTTATGACCACAGAAACCACATGCTTATCCTCCATATGGATAACAGATGATGTAGTAAAGGAATATTATGAGGTACATAACAGACCTGATAAATTTAAGTATTTAGAGCCTGAAAAGGTTGCCTATTATGATGGCTTGGTATATGTCGATATGTCACAGATTAAGCCTATGATTGCCATGCCATTCCACCCGAGCAATGCATACACTATAGACGAGCTTAATGCTAATCTTTATGATATTCTTGATGAGATAGAAAAGAATGCACTCATCAGTCTTGATAATAATAATGTGAATTATGTCCTAAAGGATAAGATAAAGAACGGCAAGCTTTATGTTGAGCAGGGTACTATTGCAGGCTGTGCAGGAGGAAGTTTTGAAAACATATGTGATGCTGCCGATATATTATGCGGAAAATCCATAGGAACGGATGAGTTTTCATTAAGTATTTACCCGGCCAGTCAACCGATATTTATGGAGCTTGTGAAAAACGGTGCCATCGCAAAACTAACGGTAGCCGGAGCGAGTATTAGAACAGCATTCTGCGGTCCCTGTTTCGGTGCAGGAGATACGCCTGCCAATAATGGCTTAAGTATACGACACACAACAAGAAATTTCCCTAACAGAGAGGGTTCAAAAATAACCAACGGTCAAATATCATCGGTGGCACTTATGGATGCCCGTTCGATTGCAGCGACAGCGGCTAATCAGGGTTATCTGACGTCTGCAGAAGATATAGATATAAACTTTGGCAAGCCTAAATATTTCTACGATAGTAGAATATATGAGAACAGGGTATATAACGGAGCATTAAAGCCTGACCCGTCAGTTGAAATCAAGCGTGGACCGGGAATTATCGATTGGCCTGAAATGTCTGAGCTGACCGATGATTTAATTCTAAAGGTTGTATCTGTTATTAATGATCCGGTTACCACAACCGATGAGCTTATTCCATCGGGAGAAACCTCTTCCTATCGCTCAAATCCTTTAGGGCTTGCAGAATATACATTGTCCAGAAAGGATCCTGAATATGTCGGACGTGCCAAGTATGTCCAAAAGGCAGAAAAGGCCAGGATAGCAGGAGAATCGGTTATTGATGCCAACCCTGAATTAAGTAAGGTCTATGAGGCTATCGAAAAGAAATTTATGATAGATATTAAGGGTACTCAGATTGGCAGTACAATATATGCCGTAAAACCCGGAGATGGCTCTGCAAGAGAACAGGCTGCAAGCTGTCAGAAGGTTCTTGGCGGACTCGCCAATATAGCTAAAGAATATGCGACCAAAAGATATCGCTCAAATCTGATAAATTGGGGTATGCTCCCCTTTATATTAGAGGGTGATCTGCCTTTCTCAAATCTGGATTATATATTTGTTAAAGATATAAAGAAGGCGATTATGAGTAAGTCTTCAGAGGTTAAGGCATATGTGGTGAATAAGGATATGAAAGAGTTTACATTGACTCTCGGCGACCTAACGGATGATGAAAGAGAAATCATACTGAAAGGCTGCCTGATAAATTATTATAGAGGTTAGTTTCTTTCGATTAGTTAAGTTATATTAAAGAGAGCTTCTTTATCTTTATAAGTACGCTCCGCGATACATTGCAGATAAAGAAGCTCTTATTTTTTATTAAGGCTTTATGTTATAGAGGGCTTCAACATAAACGCGAAGGTCTACATCGTTATTTAGGGCCTCTTTTGCCTTTTCATTTGTCATTTGAATGATACTTTGGACTTTTTCATCCTGATCTCTCTCGTCAAAATAATTTTTTAAGGTTTCATCCATTTCAGAAGTAAATATCTTAAGATTTCCTTCATCATCATTTACCAGATAGAACTTGTCCAAACGAGGTAAAGTGGTTTTTATATTTACATATTTTAATTCGTAATATACATAGACGATATATGCATTTTCTTCATAGCTTTTCATGACATAAGTTACGCTATCACGAATATCATCAAGAAATCGGGTCTCCTTTTGCAGTTCCGGTAAAGGTATAGCATTATCCGGATCGGTTAACAGAGTCTTTATCAGGCTGTAATCACAGGAGTTCCATGCAACATAATAATCATGAAAGAATTTCTCGATTTCAGGGTATCCGCCCTCAGTTAATTCATAAACAGGAGGCGGAGTAGGGGTTGATGCTGGGGTAGGTGATAATGTAGGAGTTGAGGTTAGTGTTGGTGAGGGCTTACTGTCATCCTCATTATCTGCGGCATTACCTTCCTGTTTAGACTCATTCTTATCATCAGCAGCCGGTATCTTTGACTCAATATTAATAGCCTCGGCTGTATCGTCGGTATTTTTAACAGGATATAATGCTCCGATACATATGGATAAGCACCCTATCCCTAAAGTATATATAATTGTCAATATAATCGGCTTTTTCATTTTAATGATTCTCCTTTTAGGATAATTCAACTCATAGACCAATTCTAACTAATTATGGTGTAAATTACAAGTGATTTGTAATAATTTCGTAATAATTAATATTTGAATATATACACTTGAGATATTGAATGCAATATATTAAAATTATATTTAGCTAAAGTGTTAAAGCTTTAGTAATTCATAGTTAGGAGAAATGGTATGGCAATTATAATTGATGGTAAGAAAATATCTAAGGATATTAAGGATGAATTAAGGGCACAGGTCGAGCTTCTTAAAAAGAAAAATTTTGAGGTAACCTTATGTGTTATTCAGGTTGGAGACGATCCTGCCTCAACTATTTATGTGAGAAATAAGAAAAAGGCCTGCGAGTATGTCGGAATCAAGTCATTAGCCTATGAGCTTCCTGAAGAGACGTCCCAGGAACAGCTTATCGATATTATTCATGAGCTTAATGAGAGGCCTGATATTAATGGAATATTGGTACAGCTTCCCTTACCAAAGCATATTGACGAGGATAAAATCATACAAGCCATTTCACCGGATAAGGATGTCGATGGGTTTCACCCCCAAAGCGTGGGAAGATTAAGTATTGGACAGAAAGGATTCGTTTCCTGTACACCCGCAGGTGTTGTACAGCTTTTAAAGCGATATAATTTCCCTATAGAAGGGAAGGAATGCGTTATAGTCGGTAGAAGCAATATAGTAGGCAAGCCAATGGCAATGCTTATGTTAAGAGAAAATGCTACTGTTACGGTATGCCATTCCAGAACAAAAAATCTTGCAGAAATTACAAAGAGAGCCGATATTTTAATAGTTGCTATAGGAAAATCGAAGTTTATTACCCGAGAATATATAAAGGACGGAGCAATTGTTATAGATGTCGGTATGCATCGGGATGAGAATAATAAGCTATCCGGCGATGTGGATTATGATGATGTACTGGATAAAGTCAGCGCGATAACACCAGTACCAGGTGGTGTGGGTCCTATGACAATTGCAATGCTTATGTATAATTGTGTAGAATCCGCCATGGCTTAATTTGAAAGGGGCACTATATGGACATATTTTTTATTTCATTGGGTTGCGACAAGAATCTTGTTGACAGCGAGAATATGCTGGGAATTCTTTATGAAAACGGATACACTATCACTAATGATGAGACTAAGGCTGACATAATTATTGTTAATACCTGTTGCTTTATTCATGATGCAAAAGAGGAAAGCATACAGAGTATTCTGGAGATGGCTAAGTATAAAGAGACCGGAAAATTAAAAGGTTTAATTGTTACAGGATGTCTGGCTGAAAGATATAAGCACGAAATACTCAAAGAAATACCTGAGGTCGACGCACTTATTGGAACAACGGCTTATACAGAGATCATACAGGTGATTGATAATGTTATAGAGGGTAAGAAGCATACATATTTTGAGGATCTTACCCGATTACCCCAAAGCGGTTCAAAACGAATACTGTCTGGGGGAACTCATTATAATTATTTAAAAATTGCCGAAGGATGTAATAAACACTGTACCTACTGTGTAATACCTAAGGTAAGAGGAAATTACAGAAGCAGACCTATGGACGAGCTTATTGAGGAGGCTTCGTATCTGGCATCTCAGGGAATTAAAGAATTAATTATAGTGGCTCAGGAGACTACCCTTTACGGAACAGATATATATGGTAAAAAAGCATTGCCTGATTTACTGAGAAAAATCTGTGAAATTGATGGTATAGAATGGATACGATTATTATATTGTTATCCTGAGGAAATCACTTCCGAGCTTATTGAGACTATTCGCCGTGAGCCTAAGATATGCAATTATCTTGATATACCTATTCAGCATTGCTCGGACAGAATATTAAAGCTCATGGGACGAAAAACAACAAAAGAGGATATTACAAGGATTGTTAACGTGCTCAGAGAAGAAATCCCGGATATTGTACTTAGGACCACTTTGATTACAGGCTTTCCCACTGAGAGCAAAAATGAACATGAGGAACTTCTGGAATTTATAAAGGAACTGAAATTTGACCGTTTGGGAGTATTTACTTATTCAAAAGAAGAGGATACCCCCGCCGCATTACTGAAGCCTCAGATTCCTTCCCATGTTAAGAAAAAAAGACAGAAGGAATTAATGGAGCTTCAGCAATCCATCGTATTCGAAAACAGCTCATTCTATATAGGTAAAATCTATGATGTTATGATTGAGGGAAGAATCGTAGATAAGGAGCAGGTATATGTAGGAAGAACCTATATGGATGCACCTCAGGTGGATGGTTACATTTTCATAAACTCCGATGAAGAGCTGATGTCCGGTGATATCATACAGGCAAGGGTCACCGGAGCGAATAATTATGATTTGATTGGAGAAATTGTGAAAGGAAGTGCAAAAAATGAATTTGCCTAATAGAATTACAATCATCCGGGTATTTATGATCCCTCTTTATCTGGTGTTTATGTTGATTCCTCAGATACCCTACGGAAGATATATTGCAGGTGTAGTCTTTGTCATAGCTGCATTAACAGATGCATTAGACGGATATATAGCAAGAAAACACAATTTAATTACTAATTTCGGAAAATTCATGGATCCTTTGGCCGACAAGTTACTGGTATGCTCGGCACTAATATGCTTCGTTGAATTTCATCTGATGCCCGGCTGGATTGCTATAATTATAATTGCCAGAGAGTTTATTGTAAGCGGTTTTCGGTTAATTGCATCGGATAACGGTGTAGTACTGGCGGCCGGCTGGTGGGGAAAGATAAAGACAAATGTTCAGGTCGTCATGAGTGTTATGCTGACGGTAAATCTGGATTTCGCATTTATTAATGTACTGGAGATAATAGCTATTTATCTGTCTTTGGCATTGACAATAATCTCTATGATGGATTATTTAATAAAAAACCGCAGGTTGCTTTTTAATAATAAATAAGGAATTTATAGAGGAGAAGCCGTATTTATGACTGTAGAGTTAATAAGTGTTGGCACTGAACTGCTGCTTGGAAATATTGTTAATACAAATGCAAATTATCTTTCGGTTCAGTGTGCCCAGTTGGGTTTGTCAATGTATCATCAGGTTACAATAGGTGATAATGAAAGTAGATTGATTGAAGCGATATCAACCGCTTTAAAGCGTTCAGATATAGTTATTCTTACCGGTGGTCTTGGTCCTACAACCGATGATATTACCAAGGAAAGCGTTGCCAAGGTATTAAACAGAAAAATTGTTATGGACGAGCAGTCCCGTGAGAGAATTCAGTCCTATTTTGAAAGAATCACGGCAAATAATTCGGAGATTCCCAAGGATATACCTGCAATCACTGATAATAACTGGAAGCAGGCCTTAAAAATAGAGGGTTCCATTGTTGTAAACAATGAATATGGAACCGCTCCCGGATATATCGTAGAGGACAAAGACAAAATTATACTATTGCTGCCGGGTCCTCCTTCTGAAATGATTCCTATGTTCGAAAATAACATGCTGCCATATCTAAGAAAGCTTCAGGACAAGGTATTTGTCACAAAGATGGTTAAAGTATGCGGCATAGGTGAGAGTACTGCTGAAACGATGATATTGGATTTGATTGAATGTCAGACAAATCCCACGATTGCTCCATATGCCAAGAGCGGTGAGGTTCATTTTAGAATAACCGCTTCTGCAGACAGCCATGAAAACGCCGTTGAACTGATAGATCCGATAGTAGATGAATTATATAACCGCTTCGGTAAAAACATCTATACAACCGATAATAGAACCCTTGAAGAGGTTGTTGTAGGATTGTTAATTACTCATAATCTCACCTTGGTAACTGCCGAATCATGTACAGGTGGATTATTGTCAGGGAGAATAGTAAATGTACCCGGTGCCTCGGATACATTTACGGAGGGGTTTATCACTTACTCAAATCAGGCAAAGATTAAATATCTCAATGTTAAACCGGAGACTTTAAGGCAATATGGAGCCGTAAGTGAGCAAACAGCCAGGGAAATGGCTGTCGGAGCAATAAATGCTTCAGGATGCGATGTAAGTATTGCAGTAACAGGAATCGCCGGACCGGGTGGCGGAAGTGATGACAAACCTGTTGGATTGGTATATTTGTCCTGCCAGGTGGCCAAAAAAGTCTTTGTGAGTAAACGCCATTTTAAGGGAGGCAGGAAAAAAATAAGAGAGCAAAGCGTCGTAGCCGCTCTGGACCTGGTTAGAAGAAGTATACTAGAAGAGTTTGGATAATTTCTTATTTCGTTAAATAATACCATAGAAATGACACAGTTGTATGATATTATAGTATTAAATGATAGATAATTATCTGTATAATTACGCATACAAAACGTGAAATTTCTTGAAAGGAGGGTATTATGAAGCTTTATAATAAGAAATTAGCATTAACGATTGCTTTCTTCTGTTTATTAGTTCTAACAGGCTGTAGCAAAGTTAAGCTGACAACCTACAAGGATAATGATGAAGCTAATAAAATAGAAAAGAACAATGATTCTAAAGAAATAGATGATTCAAATACTGATTCCATTGATAATCCTTCAGATGATGAAGACTTATTAGACAGTAATGATAAGACACCAAGTATTATACAACCTTCCAAGAACATTGAATTATTAATATATGTTGTTAACAGCTCTTCAGATTTAGACCCTATAACAGCTTTGGTACCTGCTGACAGTGAAATTACACCCGAATTAATTGTAGATACCGTAGTCGATTCTATGGCTGATCGGTCTATTGTTATCGGTATCGAAAGCGTAACCACACAGGATGATGCCGTAATCGTTAGTTTTTATGCCGATCAACCACCGATTAGTAATGTGGGCTCGAGTCTGGAGGAATCAATACTTAATGCGATAGCACAAAGCCTTACGGATAATTTGGATGATTATAGTAAAGTAATTTACCGTGTAGAAGGCGGACCATATGCAAGCGGACATATAGAACTTGGCTTGGATGAAGTATACCATGAAGATTAAGGATTACCTGTAACCGTTGATTAATGATACCGAATATTCTGCAAATTGTGTATAATAATATTGTTAAGAGCATTAGGTAATTGCGATACAGTAAAACGTATTCGACAATTACCTATATTTATAATATATAATAAACTTAATTCATAACAGGTGGTTAAAATGAAAGATGTGTTTGTTATCGGAGGAGGAGCCTCCGGTATGATGGCGGCAATCGCTGCCGCCAGAAATGGACATAAGGTAATTCTACTGGAAAAGAATGAAAAGCTTGGCAAAAAGCTCTATATTACCGGTAAGGGTAGATGTAATTTAACCAATGCCTGTGAAAGAGATGTTTTTTTTGAGAATGTCATTTCAAATCCTAAATTCCTATTCCGAGCATTTAATGAGTTAAACTCATTTGATGTTATTGATTTTTTTGAACAGCTGGGATTAAAGACAAAAATCGAAAGAGGTAATCGGGTATTTCCTCTTTCTGATAAATCCTCTGATGTAATAATGGTTTTAAAAAAAGAATTAGACCGGTTAGGTGTGGACATACGATACAGGACTATAGTCAGTGATATTATAATAACTTCTGAAGGATTCCAAGGTATAAGGCTTAAGGAATCCTCACAGGTATTATATGGAGACGCGGTAATAGTCGCTACCGGAGGACTCTCTTATCCGCTGACAGGCTCAACCGGTGACGGATATGAGTTTGCCGAAAAATCAGGACATAATGTCACCGATTTGTCTCCCTCATTGGTACCTCTATATGTATCTGAACCATATATTAAAGAGCTTATGGGTTTATCATTAAAAAACATAGGTATAACGGTAAAATCAGGAGATAAAGAGGTCTATAATGACTTTGGCGAACTGCTGTTTACTCATTTCGGTTTAAGTGGTCCTGTTGTATTAAGTGCCAGTCGTTTTATAATTCCATATATTAACAATAATAAGAAAATCACCTTAAATATTGACCTAAAGCCAGCACTTAGCATACAGCAGTTAGACGAGAGAGTCCTAAGAGATTTTAATGAATTTAAGAACAAACAATTTAAGAATTCTTTGAACCACCTATTGCCAAATAAACTAATAGATGTTATTATTCGTCTAAGTTATATATCACCGGATAAGCAGGTTAATTCAATAACAAAAGAAGAAAGACAGAATCTTGTTAGATTGCTAAAAAATCTCACTTTTAATATTACAAAGCTTGCTCCATATAATCAGGCAATAATCACAAAGGGTGGAATTGATGTTAAGCAGATTAATCCTTCAACCATGGAATCCAAGCTTGTAAAGAATATGTATTTTGTCGGTGAGATTCTTGACCTGGATGCGTTAACGGGCGGATTTAATCTTCAGATAGCCTGGTCTACCGGTTATCTTGCAGGCAGATCTGTTTAATAAATGTTATAAAATTATTATTGGAGGCAAATATGAAGCATTACAGCATAGCTATAGACGGACCTTCAGGAGCAGGAAAAAGTACAATAGCCAAGATGGTTGCAAGGCATTTGAACTTTATATATGTTGATACCGGTGCAATGTATAGAGCATTGGCATTATACTTCTTAAGAAATAATATATCCGTAGCGGATAAGGAAGCAATAGAAAATGCCTGTAATTATGCTGATGTTATGATAGATTATAAGGATGGAGAGCAACAGGTAATATTAAACGGAGAAAATGTCAACAGTCTTATCAGAACAGAGGAGGTTGGCAATATGGCAAGTGCATCCTCCGTATATCCTGTTGTACGGCTAAAGCTGGTAGAACTACAAAGAAGCATGGCTAAAAAAGCCGATGTGGTAATGGATGGAAGAGAAATCGGTACCTTCGTGCTTCCCGAGGCGGATTTAAAAATATATCTAACAGCCAGTAGTAAGGAAAGGGCAAGAAGAAGATTTATTGAGCTTAAGGAAAGAGGTATATCTGCCGATATTAATGAAATTGAAAAAGATATTATTGAAAGGGATATGAGAGATATGAACAGAGAGTTTGCTCCTTTGAAGCAAGCCGATGATGCCATATTGGTAGATTCCTCTCATATGACTGTAGACGAAGTAAAGAATACAATAATTAAGTATTTTGAAGAAATTATACAGAACTCATCTAAGGAGCTGGGATAATGAATATTACAATTGCAGAAAACGCCGGCTTCTGCTTTGGAGTACGTCGTGCAGTTGAACTTGTTTATAATGAGATAGAAAAAGGAGGACATATTTATACATATGGTCCTATAATTCATAATGAAGAGGTTGTAGAGGATCTTAGGAATAAAGGCGTTAAGGTAGTAGAATCCTTGACGGAATTAAAAGATTTACCTAAGGGAACAATAATAATACGCTCCCATGGAATTTCCAAAAAGCTATATGACGAGATAACCTCCTACGGACACAAGATTGCTGATGCAACCTGTCCGTTTGTTAAGAAAATACACAATACGGTTAGTGAATATAATGATCGTCATATTATTATTGTCGGTGATCCGGAGCATCCGGAGATAAAGGGTATCATCGGTTGGTGCAATGGTGATAACTATACAGTGATTCAGAATATTAAAGAAGCCGAGCAAATAGATTTACCTTTTGATACAAAGGTTTGCATGGTTTCTCAGACGACATTTAATTACATTAGATTTCAAGATTTAGTTGAAATAATATCAAAAAAGGGTTATGATATATTTGCTTTAAATACCATATGCAATGCGACACAATCTCGACAGACTGAAGCCTATGAAATGGCTAAAAAATCAGATGCTATGATCGTAATTGGTGGTAAACATAGCTCCAATACCAGGAAGCTATATGAAATTTGTAAAAAAGAATGTGAAAATACTTACTATATACAGAAACCAGAAGACTTGGATTTAAATTTATTAAAATCCTTTCGAAATGTAGGTATTACAGCAGGGGCATCGACCCCACACAATATTATCAAGGAGGTTCTTACCATTATGTCAGAAAAGACTTTTGAACAATTATTGGAGGAAGAAAATGTAATAGAAATAAGCAACGGTGATGTTGTGGAAGGAATAGTCTTGGGTGTTAAAGAAGATGAGATCATCTTAAATATAGGCTACAAGTCGGAAGGTATAATTACGAGAAGCGAATATACCAATACACCAAACTTGGATTTAACAACTGTTGTTAAACCCGGTGACAAGATGCAGGCAAAGATCCTTAAAGTTAACGACGGAGAGGGTCAGGTAGCCTTAACCTATAAGCGTCTGGTCGCTGAAAAGGGTAATAAGAGATTAGAAGAAGCTTATAACAACAAGGAAGTCCTTAAGGCAAAGGTAGCCGCCGTTTTAAATGGAGGCTTAAGTGTAATAATAGACGAAGCCAGAGTGTTTATTCCTGCCAGCCTTATTTCAGATACCTATGAGAAAGACTTATCTAAATATGCGGATCAGGAAATTGAGTTCGTTATTACAGAATTTAACCCCAGAAAGAGAAGAATTATAGGCGACCGTAAACAGCTGATAGTTGCTGAAAAGGAAGCACTTAAGAAGGAACTCTTCAGTAAAATTGAGGTCGGAATGACCGTTACCGGTACTGTAAAGAACATAACCGATTTTGGTGCATTTATCGATTTGGGCGGTGCGGATGGTCTTCTTCATATTTCCGAAATGTCCTGGGGGCGTGTAGATAACCCTAAGAAGCTTTATAAGGTTGGAGAAAGTATTACAACCTTTATTAAGGATATTCAAGGAGAGAAAATTGCCTTAAGCTTAAAATTCGAGGATCAGAATCCTTGGATTAAGGCAGAAGAAAAATACGCCAACGGAAATGTTGTAACCGGTAAGGTTGCCCGTATGACAGATTTTGGTGCGTTTATAGAGTTGGAGCCTGGCATCGATGCATTGTTGCACGTGTCACAGATATCCAAGGAACATATTGAAAAACCATCAAACGTACTTTCAATCGGACAGGATATTACAGCTAAGGTCGTTGAATTTAATAAAGATGACAGAAAAATCAGCTTAAGTATTAAGGCTTTAGATTCACCTGAGAGCGATGTAGCAGAGACTACTGCTGTAGAAGAAACAGAGGGCAAAGCCGAGGTTGCTCCTGAGGAATCCGAACCCGCTGAAACTGTTTCGGCTGATGATGTGGCTGTAGAGGAGAATGAAGAGACTCCTACAGAAGATTCGGAAGATAATAAGTAATTATCTCATATACAAAGGAGAAACCGGTGTGCTGGGTAGCTACGAAGATTTCAAAGATGCTATTTTTCGTCTTACGAAGATAGATTTAAACTCATACAAAGAGCGACAGATGAAACGTCGTATCGACTCATTGATTACGAAGCATGGAATTACATCTTACAGAAGCTATGTTCAGCTGTTGGAGACGGATAAGCTGTTTTATAATGAGTTCATAAACTATATTACAATCAATGTGTCAGAATTCTATCGCAATCCTGAACAATGGAAGGTTTTGGAGCAGGATATTATTCCTTATCTTTTTAATTGTTTCGGAAAACAGTTAAAAATCTGGAGTGCGGCCTGTTCAACGGGTGAAGAGCCCTATTCACTTGTTATGCTTTTATCTAAATATATGCCGTTAAATAATATAAAAATTCTTGCTACGGATATTGACCAGATGGTCATAGAAAAAGCAAAGATTGGTATGTATCATTATAAAAGCTTAAAGGATTTACCGAAAGAACACATAGATAAATATTTTAATAGGGTAAATGATAAGACGCTTCAGATTTCTAATGATATAATGTCATGTGTTGAATTTAAGCATCATGACCTATTACTGGATCCTTATCCTACAGGTTTTGACCTGATTGTATGCCGAAATGTACTTATATACTTTACAGATGAGGCAAAAACAAAAATCTATAACAACTTTAGAGAATCACTTAAAACAGGCGGGGTTTTGTTTGTAGGAAGTACCGAGCAGATGCTTCAGGCAAATCAGCTTGGATTTCGTAGTTTTAAATCATTCTTTTATATGAAGCAATAATAATTTTGGCTAACCGGATAGAATGGTTAGCCTTTTTCCTTAATAAACCTAAATGAAAATACATATTGATTTTTCAAATGATATCGAGTATATTTGTTTATAGATTAGCCAAGAGCTACATATTTTTACTTTCATATTAGGCTAATATAAGTCAATGGCATATAAATGCAGATAGGAGTGAATATGCAAAAAGCGATTACGGTTGCAGTCGATGCAATGGGCGGCGATAACGCTCCTAAAGAAATAATTAAAGGTGCCGTCCTTGCTGTGCAGGACAAAAGTGACATTAGGGTTGCTCTTGTAGGTAAGGAAGACGTCATTCATAAGGAACTTGCCGGATATGAATATGACAAGGAGCGTATAATTGTTGTTAATGCCGAGGATAATATCTCAAACAATGAATCTCCTGTTTTAGCAATTCGTCGTAAAAAGAATTCCTCCATAGTCGTTGCTTTAAATATGGTCAAATCCGGAGAGGCAGATGCATTTGTTTCAGCCGGTAGCACAGGTGCCGTCCTGGCAGGAGGACAGCTTATTATCGGAAGAATTAAGGGAGTTGAACGACCTCCGCTTGCTCCCGTTATCCCTACCATGGCTGGTGCATCATTATTGGTAGATTGCGGTGCTAACGTCGATGCAAGACCTTCTCATCTCGTACAGTTTGCGAAAATGGGCTCCATATATATGGAGAATGTACTGGGTGTAAAGAACCCCAGAGTTGCAATTGTCAATATCGGTGCAGAAGAGGAGAAAGGAAATGCATTGGTTAAGGAGACCTTTCCTCTGCTAAAGGAATTGGACGATATCAATTTTATAGGAAGCATTGAAGCCAGAGATATACCTTATGGGCATGCGGATGTGATTGTATGCGAGGCATTTGTTGGGAATGTTATATTAAAGCTCTATGAAGGACTCGGAACCGCCTTAATGAATAAGATTAAAGAGGGACTCATGAGTACCACTAAGAGTAAAATAGGAGCACTGTTAAGTAAGTCGGCATTGAAGAAAACCTTAAAGGCCTTCGATTATTCACAGTATGGTGGTGCTCCGTTATTGGGATTGAAGGGACTTGTAGTCAAAACACATGGAAGCTCTAAGAGCAATGAGATAAGAAATTCAATAATACAATGTGTAACCTTTACAGAACAACAAATTAAGGAAAAAATAGAAAAGAACTTATAGAAGACGATTAAATATTAAACGAAGAAGGGTGAATGATTATGGAATTTGAAAAGCTACAAAAAATTATCAGTGAAGTATTAAATGTTGATGCTGATGAGATCACATTGGAGACTACATTTGTTGATGATCTTGGAGCTGACTCTCTTGATTTATTCCAAATTATTATGGGCATCGAAGAGGAATTCGATATTGAAATAGCGAATGAAGACGCAGAGAACATTTTAACTGTTGGGGATGCCGTAGAACAAATCAAGAATGCAATTAATTAATTCTTATTATTTATTATTGTTAGGTAAAAGCCCTGTGAATAAGGTTCGCCTTATTTAATGGGCTTTTATACAAATTATGCGGACAGGAATACCTGTCAATACCAAATCTTATAACAACCGATGATTATTAAAAAAAGGGATGAATAAAATGAGTCTTATAAAAAAACGTGATATAACCCTAACACAATTAGAAAAAAAGATAGGCTATAAATTTATGAACGACAAGTTGCTTTTTCAAGCCTTAACCCATAGCTCATATGCGAATGAAATGAAAATGAATAAGGAAGATAATAACGAGCGTCTTGAGTTTCTGGGAGATGCGGTATTGGAGCTGATTACCAGCGAATATGTCTATAATAAGCATCAGACCTTATCAGAGGGGGATCTAACCAAAATAAGAGCCAGTATTGTCTGTGAGCAGACGCTCTCTGATTGTGCTAAGGATATGCATATAGGAGATTATCTGCTTCTGGGTAAAGGGGAAGACTCCTCAGGAGGAAGATATAGAGAATCCATACTATCTGATACCCTGGAGGCTATAATCGGTGCTATATATCTGGACGGTGGTTTTACTAACGCAAAAGAGTTTATTAATAAAAATATTTTAAGTAATATAGAAGAACGGGATCTCTTTTTCGATAGCAAGACTATCTTACAGGAAATAGTTCAAAACGAGGATAATAAACAGAAAATCCGATATAAGCTGATATCGGAGGAAGGACCGGACCATAATAAATCATTTACTATGGCTTTATATATCGGAAATAAAATGTTAAGCCAGGGAGTCGGGAAAACAAAGAAATCCGCAGAGCAGGAAGCGGCAATGCAGGCGATTAAAATACTCAAAGAAAAAAAAGATATCTAGGTACTATTTTAATAAACGGATGGGAGACTATTAGATGTATTTAAAAAGTATCGAAGTACATGGATTTAAATCCTTTGCACATAAAATGCTACTGGAATTTGATAATGGAATCACCGCAATTGTAGGTCCTAACGGCAGTGGAAAGAGTAATATAGCAGACGCTGTCCGTTGGGTTTTAGGTGAACAGAGTGCCAAGCAGCTTAGAGGCTCAAAAATGGAGGATGTTATATTTTCAGGAACCGAAATGAGAAGACCTCTTAGTTATGCTTATGTAACATTAACCATGGATAATTCCGATCATAAGCTTCCTATTGAATTCGAGGAGGTAACCGTAACAAGGAGAGTTTACCGCTCCGGAGAAAGTGAATATATGATAAACGGTACCACCTGCCGACTTAAGGATATACAGGAGCTGTTTATGGATACGGGTATAGGAAAAGAGGGTTATTCAATTATCGGTCAGGGTCAGATCGATAAAATCCTAAGCGGTAAGCCTGAAGACAGAAGAGAGTTGTTCGATGAGGCAGCCGGTATAGTTAAATTCAAGCGTAGAAAGTATACTGCCGAGAAAAATCTGGAGGAGGAAAGACTAAACCTTTCAAGGGTATCTGATATTATATCCGAGATAGAAAGACAGCTTGAGCCTCTGGAGAAGCAATCAGAGACAGCCAAGATATATTTAAAATATAAGGAAGAACTTAAAGATCTTGAAGTGGCTCAATTTCTTAAGGAATATGACAGAGTTCATAAGTCTAAGGAAGACATCGATAATAAGTTTGAAATTGCTTCTGCGGATATGCAGTCTACTCAAAAGGAATATGAGAATACCAAAGAGGAATATAAGAAGCTGGAGATACAGCTGGAAGAAATAGATGCAAGTATTGAAGCCGATAAGGCAAGATATAACGAGCTTCTGCTTAATAAAGAGAAGGCTGAGGGAGAAATAAATGTTCTTAACGAACAGATAAATGCCCTTCTGCAAAATGACGAGTATTATCAGGAGAGAATTCATTCAAGCGAGCAGGAAATTCTAATAAAGAAAACCGAAGAGCAGGAATACCTAGCCGAGAAGGAGGAAATCGATCTTAAAATCTCACAGGTGGACGACAGGCTAAGCCTTGTTCTGGTAGAGCTGGATAAGATAAGGGCAAACATAGCAGAGTATACTAAGGAGATTGAAGCATGCAGTAATTCAATATTCGAATACATGAATACGAATTCTGCTATTAAGAGCAATATACAGAGATATGAGACTATGCTGGAGCAGAACTCAATTAGGAAGGCCCAGCTTAATCAGCGTATTCTTAAAAATAAGAGCGAAGAAGAGCTTCATGATGAAGAGATTAATAAGTGTAAGGAAAATCTAAATAAGCTTTCAGATGAGATATTGCATTTTAACAACGAAAGTGAAAAGATTAACGGTTCCATACAGGATACTCAGCAAGGGATAGATGAAATCAATAAAAGGTTAAATGATTTACAGGGAAAATATCATATTGAAAAATCCAAACTGGAGTCATTAATAAACCTGACCGAAAGATATGAGGGCTATGGAAACAGTATTAAAAGAGTCATGGAACGACGGGCTGAAAAACCGGGTATCGTGGGTGTCGTTGCAGATATAATAAAGACCATGAAGGATTACGAGACTGCAATTGAGACAGCCTTAGGTCAATCCATACAGAATATTGTAACCGAGGACGAGAAAACAGCCAAGGATTTAATCGCATATCTAAAGGTAAATAAGTTCGGAAGAGCGACTTTCTTACCTCTTACCAATATATCCTCAGGCAGAACTTTACATAATCATGAAGCATTAAATGAGCAGGGAGTCATAGGGATTGCCAGCAGTCTTGTTAAGGCTGACAGTAAATTTAATGCATTAATCGATTATCTCCTTGGTAGAATATTAGTTGTTGATAATATTGACAATGCTACCAGGATAGCAAGAAAGTATAACTATACACTTAGAATTGTAACCACAGAGGGAGAGTATCTTACACCCGGTGGCTCCATATCAGGAGGAGCTTATAAAAACGTCAGCAATTTACTTGGTAGAAGAAGAGAAATTGCTGCCCTCGAGACACTTATTAATAAGCTTCAAACACAAATTAAAGAGCTTTCCCTACGCCTGGAAAATGAGAATAATAAAAAATCTGAATTAATTATCCGCTTAGAGGATGTTAAGAGACAGTTAAATGATAAGTACCTGATGCAAAACACACTAAAAATAAATCTGGATCAGGCTATTGCCAAAAAGACAGAGGCAGAAACTGTATATAATGATTATGTTAAAGAATTGGATGAAATTGAGTATCAGGCAGTCGAATTAAAGCAGAATCTTGAAGAATTAAATCAATCTCTAACAGAAAACCTTAATAAGAATTCCGATATGGAGAAGAAGATAGAAGAACTCAATCTACTTCTTGCCAAGGAAAGAGAAGCCGAGAGCATTACCGGTGAAAAGGCTTCATCCCTTAGACTTGAGTTATCTGGATTTGAGCAAAGCAATCATTTTATTATGGAAAATGTAAAGAGGGTAAAGCGGGAGATTGAAAGAATATATGAGGATGAGATTTCTATCAAGGCTGATATGCAGAAGGCCTTCGATACGGTACAGGAGAAAAAGGACAGTATCAACAAAACCAAGGAATCCATAAATGAAACCGAATCAATTCTTGCTAAGCTTAATGAGAATATTCAGGCTCAGATTAAACAGAGAGAGCAAATAACAAAAATTCATAAGAATTTCTTTGAAAAAAGAGATAAGCTGTTAGGAAGAATCCATGACCTTGATAAGGAATGCTTAAGACTTAACAGTCATAAGGAAAAGCTTCTGGAGCAGATAGACCAGCAGATGCATTATATGTGGGAAGAGTATGAGTTAACATATTCTACAGCTGTGGAATATGTGGGGACTAAGGAAATCAACATAACAGGAGCAAAAAAGCATATACAGGAAATCCGGGGTAAGATTAAGGAACTTGGTGATGTTAATGTAAATGCCATAGAGGACTATAGAAACCTGTCCGAGCGGTATGATTTCCTTACTGTTCAAAGGGAAGATCTAATTAAAGCAGAGGAAGCTCTTCTTGAAATTATTAAAGAGTTAGATTCGGAAATGAAACTGCAGTTTGAAAAGCAATTTGAAGCAATCAATCATCAATTTGACAAAGTATTCAAGGAATTATTCGGCGGCGGTAAGGCTGATTTGGAGCTTACAGACAGCGAGGACGTATTAGAGGCAGGAATTCGAATAAATGCCCAGCCTCCCGGTAAAAAGCTTCAGAATATCATGCAGTTATCCGGTGGTGAGAAGGCATTGACAGCCATTAGCCTTTTATTTGCAATATTGAATCTAAAACCCTCACCATTCTGCCTTTTGGATGAGATAGAAGCTGCTTTGGATGATTCAAACGTTAAACGCTTTGCGAAGTATTTAAAGAAATTATCAAAGGAAACTCAGTTTATAATAATTACACACAGAAGAAATACTATGGCTGCTGCAGATATCCTTTACGGAATAACTATGCAGGAAAAAGGAGTTTCCACCTTGGTATCTGTCAGCCTAATAGAAAATGAACTGGAAAAATAGCGTTTTAGTTGTTTATGACGGAATGGAGGTAATTATGGGAAATAATAAGACCGGATTTTTCGGAAAGCTGGTTAAGGGACTGGCTAAAACAAGAAGCAGTATTGCCCATGGATTTGATTCTATCTTCAGCGGGTTTTCAAGTATAGATGAAGATTTCTACGAGGAACTGGAAGAGATACTGATTATGTCTGATATAGGTATAAAAACGACAAGCTCCATACTTGATAATCTAAGGGCTAAGGTTAAGGAAAATAAAATAAAGGATCCTTCGGAATGTAAAGAGTTACTGATAAATACCATGAAGGAGCAGATGACGGTTAAAGAGACAGACTATGATTTCGAGAATAAAAAATCAATTATTCTTGTCATGGGTGTTAACGGTGTCGGTAAAACCACGACTGTGGGGAAGCTGGCAGGCCAGCTAAGAGAGCAGGGAAAGAGGGTTATTGTTGCGGCTGCGGATACCTTTAGGGCTGCAGCTATTGAACAATTGACAGAATGGGCCCATCGTGCTAATGTGGATATCATATCGGGAATAGAGGGCTCAGACCCCGCTGCAGTTATCTTTGACGCTGTTACGGCCTTTAAGGCGAGAAATGCAGACGTACTGATATGTGATACAGCCGGAAGGCTTCATAATAAAAAGAATCTGATGGAGGAGCTTCGAAAAATAAATCGAATTATTGAACGGGAATTTCCTGAGGGCCATCTGGAAACATTTGTGGTTTTAGATGCCACCACAGGTCAGAATGCTCTTTCGCAGGCTAAGGAATTCAATGAAGTAGCGGACTTAACCGGAATCGTGCTTACAAAGCTTGACGGAACGGCAAAGGGAGGAATTGCCATAGCAATACAGTCCGAGCTGAGTATTCCGGTAAAATATATTGGTATAGGCGAACAAATCGATGATTTACAAAAGTTTAATGCATCGGATTTTGTTAATGCATTATTCCAGAAAAACGAATAGGAGACGATGATATGAACTTGGATAAGTTCGAAGAAGCTACGGAAGTCGTTAAAAAGGTAACTCTCCGTACGAAGCTAATTTATAGTGAGTATTTCAGTGAGATATCGGGAAACAAAGTATATTTAAAGCCGGAAAATATGCAATATACGGGAGCATATAAGGTTAGAGGAGCCTATTATAAGATCAGTACCCTTTCATCGAAGGAAAGAAGTAAGGGACTGATAACTGCATCTGCCGGTAATCATGCACAGGGTGTTGCTTATGCGGCAAAGCTTTATAACGCACGGGCCATTATTGTTATGCCTAACACGACACCCCTAATCAAGGTAAACAGAACCAAAAACTATGGCGCAGAGGTAATTCTTCACGGTGATGTATATGACGAAGCATGTAATTATGCCCATAAGCTGGCTGAAGAAAATGGCTATACATTTATTCATCCTTTTAATGATTTGGATATAGCCACCGGACAGGGCACCATTGCAATGGAAATCTTCAAGGATCTTCCCACTGTGGATATTATTCTTGCCCCTGTCGGAGGCGGAGGCTTGTTGGCCGGTGTCGCAGCGTTGGCAAAGCAGCTTAATCCTAATATTAAGATTATCGGTGTAGAGCCTGCTAATGCCGCTTGTATGAAGGCTTCCTTAAAGGAAGGAAAGGTTGTTACCATTGATCACGTTGATACTATTGCTGACGGAACAGCAGTAAAGACCCCCGGTGATGTGGTTTTCCCATATGTTCAAAAATATGTCGATGATATAATAACGGTCGATGATTGTGAGCTGATTGTTAATTTCCTTGATATGGTTGAAAGTCATAAAATGGTTGTGGAGAATTCAGGGCTTCTTACGGTTGCCGCTCTAAAGCATCTGAAATGCAAAAATAAAAAGATAGCCTGTATCCTTAGCGGCGGAAATATGGATATAATAACCGTATCTTCCGTTGTCCAGCATGGTCTTATTCAGAGGGGAAGGGTATTTACGGTATCGGTTCAGCTACCCGACCGTCCCGGAGAACTCTTAAATGTAGCATCGATTATCGCCAGAGAACAGGGAAATGTTATAAGACTTGATCATAACCAATTTGTCAGTATCAACAGAAACAGCGCTGTGGAGCTTACAATCACTATGGAGACCTTTGGCCATGAGCATAAGCAACAGATCGTCGATGCCTTAATAAACGGAGGATATAATCCAAAGATTTGTCAGCCTAATAAAATATATGATTAAGAATGTGAGTTATTATATTACTGGTAATTATACATAACAAAAGTGTAAATGTTTGTTATATATTATCGAATGGAAGTTATTTACATTGCGGTAAGGAATTGTTATAATACAAATATCTTTATATTCTGTATTTCACTTTATAGGTTTTTCTAAGTAAAGTTCTGAAACAATTCCTACAGGAATCCAAAAAGAGTTGACATTATTATAATTATAAGCTAATATGATAACAAGAACATAAGTTCGTGATTTGGTATTATTTTAATGCTGTTAAGGGCAAAAGGGAGGATTATATGGCAAAGGATGATAAAATTAGGGCTTTGGAATCTGCATTAGCCCAGATTGAAAAGCAATATGGCAAGGGTTCGGTTATGAAGCTTGGAGAAACAGCCAGTAACATGAACATAGAGACAGTACCTACGGGTTCCATCAGTCTGGATATTGCTCTCGGACTCGGCGGTGTTCCCAAGGGAAGAATTATAGAGATATATGGTCCGGAGTCCTCGGGTAAAACGACAGTGGCTCTTCATATGATAGCCGAAGTTCAGAAGCTGGGCGGTATCGCAGGCTTTATAGATGCAGAGCATGCTTTGGATCCGGTATATGCCAAGAATATCGGAGTAGATATCGAGAATCTGTACATATCGCAGCCTGATAACGGAGAGCAGGCTTTGGAGATAACCGAAACCATGGTACGTTCCGGAGCTGTTGACATCGTTATAATTGATTCGGTGGCAGCCTTGGTTCCTAAGGCAGAGATTGACGGTGATATGGGAGATTCCCATATGGGACTACAGGCCAGACTGATGTCGCAGGCTCTGAGAAAGCTTACAGCGGTTATAAGCAAAACCCAATGTATCGTAGTATTTATCAATCAGCTTCGTGAAAAGCTGGGAGTTATGTTCGGCAATCCTGAGACAACCACAGGAGGAAGGGCTCTGAAGTTTTATTCCTCTGTGAGACTCGATGTACGCAGAATCGAATCCCTAAAGCAGGGTGGCGAGGTAATTGGTAATCGTACCCGAATTAAAATTGTGAAGAATAAGATAGCTCCTCCCTTTAAGGAAGCTGAATTCGATATTATGTTTGGTAAAGGCATTTCTAAAGAAGGAGACGTTCTTGATTTGGCAACAGAGGCGAATATCATTAATAAGAGCGGAGCATGGTATTCATACAACGACAATAAGATAGGACAGGGCAGAGAGAATGCAAAGCAATATCTTGCAGAAAACCCTGAGGTGTTTGCAGAGGTATATGATAAGCTGAGGGAAAAGTATAATATCAAGGATTCCTCAAGATATACCGAAGGAATCAATGAATAATATATAATATCAAGCTGGCCGATTCTGTATGGTAATTGCCGTACATTTTCGGACAGCTTTTTTATCGAATAGGAATGTTCGTCAGCAAAGCTGGCCACGTTTGGGGCGAGAGTTTCGCAAGCGAGACTCTTTCTTATTGAGGAGTATATATGATTATTACGGATATAGTAAAATTTACAGTTGGTCGCAACAAAAATAAAACAGCATATAAAATATTTGTCGATGATGAATTCTCATTTTTACTCTATAGTCAGGATATCAAAGCGTATCGGCTTGAGGTGGGAGCAGAAGTAACACCACTACTATATGACAGAATTATCACAGAGACCGTTTATCGTCGTGCAAAGCAAAAAGCATTAGCCATTCTAAAACATATGGACAGAACA